>NZ_JAMDLG010000002.1 GCF_023721715.1 Parasegetibacter sp. NRK P23 | reverse complement strand
AGCCGCTTTAGAAATCTAAAATTAAGAAAATAAAAGTTCCGCAATAACACAGAATCTTTGCGTGAAACCTATTTTAACCCGAAAGCCTTCTTCACCTTGCTCACATAATCCAGTTTCTCCCAGGTAAACAGCTCCACTTTTTTCTTTACCTGCTTGCCATCGGGGGAAACGAAGGTTTTTTCCACCACTTCGTGCTTGCGGCCCATGTGTCCGTAAGCGGCTGTTTCACTGTAAATGGGGTTGCGGAGTTTCAGGCGTTGTTCGATAAAGTAGGGGCGCATATCGAAAATGCCTTCCACGATCTTGGCGATCTCACCGTCGGACATGTCCACTTTCGCAGTACCGTAAGTGTTGATGTAAACACCCATTGGCTGGGCCACACCGATGGCGTAAGAAACCTGTACCAGTACTTCGTCGCAAAGGCCGGCTGCTACCAGGTTCTTCGCGATGTGACGGGTAGCGTAAGCGGCTGAACGGTCCACTTTGGAAGGATCTTTTCCGCTGAAAGCGCCACCACCGTGCGCACCTTTACCACCGTAGGTATCCACGATGATTTTACGGCCGGTAAGACCGGTATCGCCGTGTGGTCCGCCGATTACGAATTTACCAGTCGGGTTGATGTGGTACTTGATCTTATCGTTGAAGAGTTTCGCGTACTTTTTGTACTTGGTCTTCACGCGTGGAATCAGGATGTTCACGATGTCCTTTTTGATCTGGGCCAGCATTTTGGCTTCAGTATCAAAGTCGTCGTGTTGGGTAGATACCACGATCGCGTCGATGCGGATGGGCTTGTTGTTGTCGTCATACTCCAGTGTTACCTGGCTCTTCGCGTCGGGGCGAAGGTATTTGATCTGCTTGTTCTCCCTTCTCAGGGCGGCGAGTTCGATCAGTACTTTGTGGGCCAGATCGAGCGCGAGGGGCATGTAGTCTTCGGTTTCGTTGGTAGCGTAACCGAACATCATGCCCTGGTCACCGGCACCTTGTTCTTCCTTCTTCTTACGGTCAACGCCCTGGTTGATATCTGAAGACTGCTCGTGGATAGCGGAAAGAATACCGCAGGAGTTGGCTTCAAACATGTATTCGCTCTTGGTGTAGCCGATTTTGCGGATCACACCACGGGCGATTTCCTGCACATCGAGGTAAGCTTTGGACTTAACTTCACCCGCCAGTACCACCTGGCCGGTTGTCACCAATGTTTCGCAGGCTACTTTAGACTGGGGGTCAAAAGCCAGGAAGTTATCGATCAGGGCATCAGATATCTGGTCAGCCACCTTATCGGGATGGCCCTCAGAAACACTTTCGGAAGTGAACAAATAAGGCATGAAAATTAATATTTGATAAATAATAGGTTATCCAGGTATAAAAAAAGTCCATTAATCTTTCATATTAATGGACTTTGCGCAAATATAATCACCGGAATTAAATTTTGGAATAAATTATCCGTAATCTCATCTTATTCGTGGCGTGGTTTCCGCCGCCCAGTCTAACCCGGCCGTTCGCTACGGCGTTGGGGTAAACGCTGAATACACCCAATGTGGAACCCGGATAAGCGGGTTGCGGATAAAGCGGGTTAAAATGGAAGGCGCTCAGCCTGTTGTTGGGTGCGGTTGGCGCTGTAAGCCTGAACTGCAGGTTCTTCGTGTTCCTGGTAGCGATCATCTGGACATACCTTGTAAGATCAAAGGTATAGCCTGTAACATTGCTACCGGAAGCGCTTTTTATTGTTTTAGAATAGCCGCCAAACAACCTGAAGTCTGGTGTGCCGTTGCTGTAAAACATCGGGTCTATAACCGCCACGTGAACTGAATCATCAAACGCGTCAAGGTATAAATATGCCGGTGCTCCTAAAGTAGCGTCAGAAGCGTCCGTAACCTGTTCCATAATCAACTCGGCTTTATGTACCACCCGGTTGTAGATGGTTCCTCCGGTGAGGGCGGGCACATCAATGGTAGTAGTGGTTCCGGGCAGGGTCTGAACAAATACCAGGTCATCAGGGGTTGTGCCGTTGTTCACGTAAGTATTCACCTGCGTTCCATCATACCTTCTTCTGATAATGTTCGCCTGGGCCGATACATTGCCGGCTACGTTTCCGAACGGGAACACCACATAAGCGGTATCCATCACTCCGTTCTTGATTACCCGGTAAAATATGGTCAGGTTAGAATTCGCTTCCGTGAGGTTGAAATACATCAGACCGTTGGAGCTATAGGTTGAATCTGTAAGAATTACAAAACCTTTGTTGTAGATGTTGAAAGCGGAATCGGAGCGGAAGGCATTTGCCGTATCATAAGCGGCATAAGCTCTTCCAACCAGCGTTGTATCCAAACGGATGCGGAGCTGGTTCGCGATTTTAGTGGTATCCTTATCAAGAATAACCGTAGCTGAATCGTTCAATGTTCTGATGTCCACCACACCGTTCCCAACATTCACCTGTTGCCCGAACATGGGGTAATCCACGGTAGTTTTCTCTCCGCGGTAGAACCTTTCAGAAGGATCCACTTCATACACGCGTATGTGCTGGAGCAGGTTGGTATCGCCGTAGGCGCCTTTGTAGGAAAGGCCAAGCACAACCGAGTCTATGGCCACAATACTATCCTTCGCATTGAGAAAAGGATAAGTGCCAAAAGCACCCGGCTTGAATTGTGCCAGGATTGAAGCGGTGGTGGTTCCGAAAAGCGGGTCGGTGAGTACCGTGCCCAACGCGTGCACATCAGAAGCATACACGTTCACGCTATCGGGGTAGAAAAAGTTCCTGGCTTCCACGGCGAGCGTGGTATCGAACGTATTCACATTGTCCACAACCGGTATAAGGTCGTTTCCGATGGTAGTGGTATCCAGTTTATTGCAGGCCGTGAGAACGAAGGCGGCCATTACAGTACAAGCAAAGAAAGAACGCCAGCGGTTGTTATACTTCACAAACTAATTTTTGATGTGAGAACGGTAGTGAAAATACTACTTTGCAAGGTCGTTATACAATTGCAAATAGTCTGTTAAATCAGACTCCGCGTTAAAGGGCAACACCTTCTTCCCTTTCACTTTCGAGAACTCATCGAGCAGTTTCTTCTCTATTTTCTCTTCACCAAAGGTGATGGCGTCGGCGTAAGTGGCGCCTCCACGGAACATGGCGGTATTGTTGGCTTCCTTGAATGCGTCCAGGTCCTTATCTTTCAGCGCGCCGTTCAGGTTTGCTTTCTTCACGAAATCTTCTCCCAGCGATTCTTTAAAGGTATTCTGACCAATGGTGAACACCACTTTGCTGTGGCTGAAAACGGGTTCTTTTTTGTAGATCGTTTTGAGGTACAGTGGAATCAATCCGCTCATCCAGCCGCTGCAATGGATAATGTCTGGCGGCCAGCCGAATTTCTTCACGGTTTCCAGGGCGCCTTTGCAGAAGAAAACAGTTCTGAGGTCATTGTCTTCGAACCATTCCTCGTTATCGTCGTGGAAAATATGTTTGCGTTTGAAGAGATCTTCATTGTCGAGGAAGTACACCTGCAAACGGGCGTTGGGCAGGGATGCTACCTTGATCTGCAAGGGGAAATCATCATTATCAACCGCTACGTTGATTCCCGACAATCTTACCACTTCATGCAGGCGGTGCCTTCTTTCATTAACCACACCGAAACGGGGCATAATGCACCTCACCTCCAGGTTATTGTCGTTCGATTTGATGGCCAGTTTATTGACCAGTTCCGCGAACTCTGTCAATTCCAGGTACGGAGACATTTCGTTGGCAATGAATAAAATTCTTTTCTTTGCTGACATTATTGGGCGCGATTTGTTTGGAACCTCTAAAATTTAGTTGGCAAAGGTACGATTTTTATTCAAATCAGCCGAACTTGCCGCTTTCTATCATTTTTCAACGCTAACCGTATGATCATTTTCAGAACGATCCTCCCCTACCGGAAATGGCTCAGGGAACAACGCAGCCAGGGCAAATCCATTGGTTTCGTTCCCACCATGGGCGCCCTCCATGAAGGACATCTTTCCCTGCTTCGGGCTGCCGGAAACAACGGACAAACAACGGTTTGCAGTATTTTCGTGAACCCTACCCAATTCAATGACCCCAACGATTTTAAGCTATATCCCATCACAACGGAAAGTGATATTCAACAACTTGTTTCAATCGGTACCGATGTATTGTTTCTGCCTTCCGTGGAGGAGATGTATCCTGAAGGCGCCATTCAGCAAACATCTTTTGAGCTCGGAAACCTGGAAAACATCCTTGAAGGCGCTTTCCGGCCGGGCCATTTCCAGGGCGTTTGCCAGGTGGTGAGCAGGTTGCTCGATATTGTAGCACCGGATAATATATATATGGGACAAAAGGATTACCAGCAATGCATGGTGATCGCCCGTTTGCTGGAACTGAAGCAAAGCGCCACCAGCCTCAAGATTATGCCCACGCTCCGGGAAACTTCAGGACTCGCCATGAGCAGCCGCAATATGCGCCTTTCCGAAGAAGAGCGTAAAAAAGCCACCGCCATCTGGCGCACCATGAAAGAAATGGCCGGAACACTTTCTTCCATACCCGTACCCGATCTTGAAAAGGAGGCCGAACAAAAACTGCTGGCCGCCGGTTTTGATAAGGTGGATTATTGTACACCAGCGGATGCCGCCACGCTTGGGCCCTGGCAACCCGGCATCGACGCCGTGATCCTTTGCGCCGCTTTTATGGGCAAGGTGCGACTCATCGATAATTTATTGGTACACGCCTGATCTATTTTTTACCCTAATTTTGCGCCATTATGCAAATTGAAGTGCTCAAATCGAAGGTGCACCGCGCGGTGATCACCGAAGCTAACCTCCATTATGTGGGAAGTCTTACGCTCGACGAAGACCTCATGGAAGCCGCCAATATGATCGAAAACGAAAAGATCCAGGTGGTGAACGTGAACAACGGATCCCGGCTTGAAACCTATCTCATCAAAGGCAAACGCGGTTCAGGTGTGGTGTGTTTGAACGGACCCGCAGCCCGCCAGGGCGCCGTAGGCGATACCGTCGTGATCATATCCTACGCTACCATGGATTTTGAGGCCGCGAAAACTTTTAAACCCTCGGTGGTTTTCCCCAAAGAAGGCAATAAATTGTAGTTTCAGGCTGTTATTGGTGTGCATCCTGATTAACCTTGACCGAAACTTTACTTTATGAACAAAAAATTACGCAGTCTTTTACAATACATCATCTTTCTAGGACTGGGTATTTTTTTGATCTGGCTCACCACGCGTGGGTTGGATGAAGCACAGGTCGAGCAATTGAAGTCCTCTTTATCCGGTGCACGCTACTGGTTGCTGGTACCCGTTTTACTGGCTTTGCTGGTGAGCCACTGGAGCCGCGCTGTAAGGTGGAAAATACTGATGCAGCCACTCGGCTACCAGCCCCGCACCTCCAATACTTTTCTTGCGGTAATGGTAGGCTATCTCGCCAACCTGGCCGTTCCGCGGCTGGGCGAAGTGCTGAAATGCACACTGCTGGCACGTTATGAAAAAGTGCCCGCGGACAAACTGATCGGCACGATCGTGGCCGAACGCGCCTTCGACATGATTTGCCTCCTCATCGTTTTCGCACTTACCATTTTTACGCAGGTAGATACGATAGGCGCTTTTGCGCAGGAGCAGTTGAACATCGCCGGAGCAGGCGCATCCATTGGCGTGAAATTATTGATACTGGCCGTTGTGGGTGGAGCCGCTTTTTTCGTCGGAAAATTCCTGCTGAAGAAATTCAGCCATATTGGCATCGTTCAAAAGATCAATGCCGTGGTGAAAGGCATCTGGCAGGGACTTACCAGTGTACGTTTCGTAAAAAAGAAAGGCCTGTTTTTCTTCCATACCTTTTTCATCTGGTTCCTCTACCTGATGAGCATCAGGGTAGGCTTCTACGCTATGGAAAGCACGGAAAACCTGGGCATACCGGAAGCATTATCCATACTCTCCTTCGGAAGTATCGCCATGATTGTAACGCAAGGCGGCATCGGCGCCTACCAGTTCCTCATCCAAAAGGTAATGGTCGTATATAAACTGAATGAAGTGGAAGGATTGGCTTTCGGATGGTTGTTATGGGGTGCTCAAACGTTCATCATTCTATTGGCGGGACTGGTTTGCCTGGGCTTACTTCCATACATCAACAGGAGCAACAAGCCTGCTGTACAAACCGATCCCGCTTCCGGGGACCGGCTCAACTAACGGTACATTCTTTCGATTTCCATTACGATGGATTCTATTTCGGCATCCTCGCCGCCGGAAGCCGCGTTGTAAGGCTGCTTCATACTGCTGTTGAAAAAGAAAGCCACGGTTTGGTAGAAGCGTGCGGTTACGCCACCCCTATATTCCTTCACCAGTTCGTAACAGTTGTTGCCCGTCTGGCGGTTGATGAGCTTCATCAATACCCTACCCTGGTACACGGAAAGATTGGTGAGTGGATCAGAGAACTCCTTTTTTAACTGGGCCTCGCGGGTGCGGAGGAATTCTTTTCTTTCGGCCTTATTTTTTATGCCCGCCAGCTGGCGGTTGATGTCATTGATAATGTAACCGGCTCTTCTGGCATAAGGGTATGTAACATACACCGCATTCCGAAGCCTGGTCCATTTGGCCATTTTCTTTTTCACATGAGCCGGCATGGGGGCCACCACCCACACCCACTCTAATGTGCGCGCAGGAATCCACTCCCCGTTGTAATTCACAGCCGGAACCAGCAACGTATCCCGGGGGCCGTAGGAACCCGTCACCTGCTGGGCCTGCAAAGCACTAACACATCCTGAAGCCAGAAAGAATGCCAGTAAATGTTTGCGACCTGAATTTAAAATGCCTTTCATCTGTCCTAAAAATAATGAAACTCTTTTGTTTCATACCGATAGACAGGAAAAGTAACCGTCAATTCTGTTATAGAAATGCTAATTTTAACGAACCACGTTTAATCGTGGCTTCATCATCTTCACCCGCCGCACAATGCTCATCACGAAGCCGATCATCATTACAATGATACCCAGCCACAAAACATTGATGTAAGGGAAGAGATATACCTTAAGTGAAACATAGGGCAATATGGAAGAAGATTCCTTTACGCCGATCTCGATCTTTTTGTTGTCCTCACCGATTTTATTGAAGTTCACGATCAGGTTCTGGGCAAATACGGTATCCGGTTGCTGCACCATCATGCCATTCTTCACTTCCAGTGCAGGACGTGCATTGTAAGTGCGGCCATCTTTCACGGTAACCTTCAAATTGGCCACCAGCGCGGTATCTCTGGAAGTATAGCTGAACTTTTCGTCGGCAGGATTGTGGTCCACTTCTTCCAGCACCATAAAGCCGTTCGAATAGAATACCGTGTCTTTGGGCGCCAGTTCATGGGGCCGGAAAGAAGCGGTATCCTTTTTCCTGTCCAGGTCATCGGCATAACTGATGTAAGAGAACACATCTTTGTTCCAGTAATGGCGGGAATCAGGGTTGTTGGAGAACCCTTCAGCACCTTTTGTATTGCGGATCAGGTTGGGAAACAGCACGAAGTTTTCTTTCCCGTCTTTCCGTTCAAATTCAACTTTAAAATACGTGATGTTTCCTTTTTTATTCAGGGAATCCGATGTGTAGGTAGCGTTGAAGCGCCCCATATCTGTTTTCACCCCCTGAATCAGCGTCAGGTTTTCCAAAGGATTTTCTTTGCTTTCAGGACTGAAAGGCAGGTTAATACCTGTTGTATTCAGCGAAAGCACTTCCTTTTTAGAAGCGGATATGAGTATGCCCACCAGCATCATCCCGAAGCCGATATGCGCCACGGAACCACCGGCAGCCTTTAGTTTGCCGTTCAATCCCTGCCAGATGTACACCGCGTTTCCTATCAAAGCATAAAATCCGGCGAATAATGCGATATAGATGGCGGCGAGAAAGCCCGCGCCGTATTTATAGTATTCTATCGGACCAAAAATGCCCACCGCAATGGTGGCAGCCAGGGCAATAATGCCCGGAACCAATATGCTTTTGTTCACTTTTTTACGATCGGAATCTTTGTACCGGAAGAACTGCGTAATGGCCGTAAGTATCCCTGTAAGGATGGCCACCCACACCTGGATGCGGTTGTAGGAGAACTCCACATCTTCGCCTACGGCGAACTTGGTACCAAACAACTTGTTCACCACCGGTAACGAAGTAGCGATGCTAACGTACATGGCCGAAAGGAAGAAGATCAGGGAGCCGATGAACATCCAGAATTCCCTGGAATAAGTACTTTCCTCCTTAACAATGGTGGGTATCTGTTTGTACCGGTTGATGTACAGCCAGATGGAAGGTATGATAATCACGGCCAGCCAGATGGTCATCTGCGTATTCAGTCCCGCGGTCGCGAAAGCATGTACGGAAGAATCGCCCAGGATACCGCTTTTCGTGAGGAAGGAGGAATAGATTACAAAAATATATGTAAGGATATAGAACAGCACGGTCGTGCGCTGCGAATACCCGGTACTGTTATAGATGAGGTTGGTGTGCAGCCCGGCAATCAGGATCAGCCAAGGCACCAGTGAAGCGTTCTCTACCGGATCCCAGGCCCAGTAACCGCCGAATGTAAGTGATTCGTAGGCCCATGCGGCGCCCATCATAATACCCAGTCCAAGGATGGCCGCTGAAAAAAGCGCCCAGGGCAATACGGGTTTGGTCCATTCCGTGTACCTCCGTTGCCAGATGGCGGCCACGGCATACGCGAATGGTATCAGTGTGGAAGCAAAGCCGAGGAACAGCACCGGCGGGTGAATCACCATCCAGTAGTTCTGCAGCAATTGGTTCAGTCCCTGCCCGTCCTTCATAGAAGGGTGAGACATATAGGTAGAAGAAAGGTTTTGAAACGCCGGCTGGTCAATGAATTGCTGGCGTACCAGGATGAACGGGTTCAGCCCTACTTTCACGCCGAATATGTATATCCCCAGCAACATGCTCGCGATGGTGAACTGGGCGAAGCTTACCACCGTCATCACGGGCGCTTCCCAGGTTTTGGCCGAACCCATCAGGATCATACCCAGTAGCCCCTGCCACAGTCCCCACAAAAGGAAACCGCCCTCCTGCCCTTCCCAGATACAACTGAAAAGGTACTTCATGTCCATGGTCATGTTGGAGTGGTTCCAAACGTAATAGTATTCGAAGTAGTGGTTGCTGATGAGGAAGAGCAGCAAACAGAAGATCACGATAACGGAAGCGGTGTTCACGCCAAAAGCCACGCGGGCCATGCGTTTCCAGCTCAGTTGTTCGGTGAGCACCGAACTGCGTGCCGATTTAAAGTATGCGACAGTGGCCACGATGGAAGCCACAAAAGAAAGTACTGCAAAAAAATGACCTATCTGCCCCGGGAGCAGGTGTTCACCAGGATATTGCATGATTCATCAGGGGTTTGAGCTTAAACTTTTCTCGGCGGGTACCATTTCATCCTTGTACTTGGAAGGGCACTTCATCAGAATTTCCTTGCATTCGAAAACATTCGCACGCATGGTACCTTTCAGCACAAGGCGTTCGCTCATTTCAAAATCCGTGGGCTTTGTATTGAAGTAAACTACGGGGGTGGAGTTACCCAATGTATCCATTGCGGTGAACTTCATGTAATTCGGGTTCTTCAGCGGATCGTACTCTACGGGCTGCGCCTTGTCGAGCTTGGCGATAAGGTGTACGAATTTCCCTTCTTTGGCTTTCGCCGAAGCCACCGTGTCGTAAGTGGTAAGATCATTCATAAAAGACAGCAGCACCGCGATGCCGGCAGCAATCAGCAGGAGAATGACAATGTGTAGTTTCTTCATAATGTATTCAGTCTTCCAGTCTCCGCAAAGGTAGTTCAAAAAACAGTCGCCCCCCCTCCCGCACAAATCGTTATTTTTAATGTTTGTATAGAACAAATCAATGTATGGAGCCTGGAAATGATTCAGCAGAAACGTTGCAGAACCGTGCAACACAGCCCTTTTTCATGAGAAGAACATTGATACTCTGGCTCTTCATCATCGTATGCTACTGGTTCTCAAAAGGAATGCTTTTTAACGATTTATTGGCGAATCAGCGGCTGGTCTTCTTTTCAGGGCCGGAACAACAAAGCATCTGGGCCATGGGAGCCGATCTTGCACTGGGCCTTTCCCTTATCCTCGCGTTTTTTGTGCCCCAAAGCAAATGGCCGCTGGTGGCGGCAGGCATATTGTTTCCCTGCCTGCTTTTTGTGATGACGACCGGCGCACACGGCATATATACTGCACCCATCGGCTGCTGGATATTGTTCACCCTCCTGTTCTCTTCAGAAGAAAATTTGTTGCGACACTGGAAATTACTTCGCTTTGTTGCTATATCGGGAATTATCCTGCAAGGACTATTCATTGCGATAGAACCCGGCACCATGGAATTGATGTACTTTGCTGATTTTCAGAAGCCTGCTGAAGTTTACTTTATTTTTACTTTATTCGCCGTAGGATTTTTCACCCTAAAATTCGATGGCTTATTGCTTATCATATTGGCCGCGTCCATACTGTTTCAGGGCATCTTTCTACAGCATCCGGTATTACCGAAAACTTTAATTTTTGCTCCTTTCCTAAACTGGACTAACTTGCACCGGTTTTTTACCACCAGATTTGAACCGAAATGACCGATCTATCGCAGTTTGATCCCAATGGTGTGGGGCGCACGAATATGAATGTATTCGGCCTCCCTTTCTCCGAAGAAGATGCGCGGCTGGTACTCCTGCCCGTTCCCTGGGAAGTTACCGTTAGTTGCAGCGCCGGTACGGCAAGGGCCGCAGAGCATATTTTTAAATGCAGCCGCCAGGTGGACATCTTCGATCCCGATTTCCGCGATGCCTGGAAACAGGGCTACTTCATGCGCGAAAGCGATAAGAAAATCCTCCTCAAAAGTGATTATCTCCGTAAAGAAGCTGAACTGTACATCGATTTTATTTCGCAGGGCGAAGAACCCCTTCAGAATAAATTCATGTGCAAATCGAAAAAGGAAATCAACGAAGGATCGGTTTTCCTCAACAACTGGGTGTACGAACAATCCATGGAACTGCTGAACAAAGGCAAACTCGTGGGATTGGTAGGTGGAGACCATAGTACGCCACTCGGTTACATGAAAGCCCTCGCTGAAAAGCACGGCTCCTTTGGCATCCTCCAGATAGATGCCCACGCTGACCTGAGAAAATCTTACGAAGACTTCAAATATTCCCACGCCAGCATCATGTACAATGCGCTCACGGAATTGCCCGCCATCAGCAAACTGGTGCAGGTAGGTGTACGTGATTACTGCGAAGAAGAATGGGACTACATCTGCCAGAGTAATTTCCGCGTGGCCACCTTCCTCGATAAGGAACTGAAGCAACGGAGCTTTGAAGGCCAGACCTGGAAACAGGTAAGCGATGAAATCATTCAACAATTACCGGAGAAAGTATATATTTCTTTTGATGCGGACGGACTGGATCCCAAACTGTGTCCTAACTCTGGCACACCGGTTCCCGGCGGAATGGAAGCGGAACAGGCGCTTTACCTCTGCCGGAAAATACTGGAAACCGGACGAAAACTCATCGGCTTCGATCTCTGCGAAACCGGCGTTGGCGAAAACGACTGGGACGCGAATGTAAGCGCCCGCCTGCTGTTCCGCCTTTGCGGTATGCTCACCGCCTCGAATAGCTGATCACTATGAACGATACTTTTATTTTCGACCTGAAGCATAACCGGAACAGGAAATTTCTCCGCATCGGATGGTTCCTGCTTATTTTGAATACATTTTTCTTTGCATTGATCCTGAGAGGGGACCCGGAGCAACAGGAAAGTCCGCTGATTCCTGTAATACTATCTTCCTTCCTGCTGGCCGCGGCACTGAAACTTTTTTACAAACCAACCGCCCAATTTGAGCCTAAACTACTTTCCATTGTAATGCTGGTTGCGGCGCTGGGCTGGTGGCTGCTGGAACAGACACTTCCCTCACTGGGTCATTTGTTGCTGGCATTTATCGGCTGGCGATTACCCGCCAGGGCCTGTATCCAATTCCATAAAACAGGCATCACCATTCCCGCCATGCCTTCCAGGACATTTGAATGGGAGAAAATAGAACAGGTGATCTGGAAAGATGGACTGCTTACCATCGATTTCAAAAACAATGTACTGATCCAGGAGGAAACATCCACCACACTGAATGCAGCCGAACAACAACAGTTTCAGGCATTCGTTAAAACAATGACGGCTGCCCGCCATCCATAAAACGCACGGGCTTCAGCGAAGTACCGCAGTGTTTATTCAGTTCTTCCACCACATATTTACTCAGTTCAGGAGAATCTTTTTCATCGTGCTGGTGCATGAAGAAATAACATTCCTTCAAGCCCTGCTTCATCCATGAACCAATGCGCTGCACCCATTCATCTACCCTGGAATAATCTGTGGGATGCAGGTTATTTCCTACAAACCGGATAAATACACGGGGAACGGGAAGCTCCATATGTGCGCAGTCTCTTCTTCCGGAAGTATCGGTGATCACAGCGCCGATGTTCAGTTCCTGCAACAAAGCCAGCCATTCTTTCCGAAGCGCTTTGTCGGAGAACCATTGCGGGTGGCGGAGTTCAAGGAAAAAGGAAATATCAGTGGGAAGGGTGCGCAGAAAGGTGTACAGGTTTTCTTTCCGCGATGGACCGAATTGCTCACTTACCTGGAAGAATACCGGGCCCAAATGCTCGCCGAAGGCGGAGATGCCGTTGAAGAAAGCATCCATCTTGGGCTGTACATCCGGCGTAATGAGGTTGCTGTAATGACTGATGGTTTGGGGAACTTTCGGGCAGAAGATAAAATTCGTTCCAGCTTTGTCCGCCCACTTTTTAATGGTTTCCGGGCCATAAATCTGGTAATGGGTGGCATTCAGTTCTATGCTGTTGAAATGCTTCACATATTCATCCAGGAAATTCGCGTCTTTCGTGCCTTTGGGATAAATCTGCCCTACCCATTCCTTTCTTCCCCATTTGGCGCAGCCCATAAATACCTGTGTTCCACCTTTTTTGCCCGCGGCTTTTAAAGTCGCTTTGGTAAACGGCGAATCCGGGGGCAGCGAGAAATCGATCTCATCAATCTGGGCGGCGGGAACTTTTCCGAAATCCATATACTTACTTTACCCTGTAATTTGCAAATACTTCACCAAACCATCCCTCCGGTTGGCCAAAAAAAACGAACTTTGCCCTCTTTACCAAGATATACGTGTGTTTTATGGCGATCAAGTCGGCTCCTTTTTTATTGTATTCCGATGGAAACGGGAACATTTTTGAAGACACCTCCCTTTATGCCCTGGGCAGAAGTGGCTGGGATGCGTACCCCGTTCCGGAAGAAAGCTGGATCGAATTGCCCGATGGCGGGAACTTGTATGAACTCCCCGGCCGCAAAGGAATTGGCATTGATGTGAAAACAGGTGATCTCCGGCTGTGTGAAAAGGGATGGGCCGTGGCAGCTTTTGTACCACCAGCACATACCGGGCTTTTCCTTGCCGCCTATGAAACACAGGAAGATGCGCCTACCCTGCCACTGTTTTGCTATACGGCCGCCGGTTGGCTGGACGATAAATTCTATGTTACAGCGGTAAGAATTGAAAAGGATATCCGCCAGGAATGTGCCGGTTATGATGACAACATTATTGAATCGGGCGCCGACAATCTGCTGAAAGCCTATCCGCACAACCGTTTGGTGAAGCACCTGATGGAAAACTGCTGCATGACTTATAACTGTCCCGCGGCCCGCAATTTCGCCATGAGCCGTTGGGAATGTCCCGTTCCGGCTTCGCCCGCCTGCAACGCCAACTGCGTGGGCTGTGTATCTTTCCAGCCGGAGGAGGAAACCATCACGAGTCCGCAGGACCGGCTGGCCTTCAAACCCCGTGCGGAGGAAATCGTGGAATTCACCGTACCACACCTGGAAACCGCTCCCTTCCCGATTATCAGTTTCGGCCAGGGATGTGAAGGAGAACCACTGCTGATGTGGGAAACCATCCGCGAGGCGATCATCGAGATCAGGAAACACACTTCCAAAGGGAGCATCAATATCAACACCAACGGAAGTAAACCCGCCGCGGTGGAAGCGCTGTGCCAGGCAGGACTGAACAGCATCCGCGTGAGCATGAACAGCGCCAGGAAAGAGATTTACACCCCCTACTACCTGCCCAACAACTACCAATTCGAGGACCTGATCGAAAGCCTGAAGGTCGCGCGCAAATATGGCGCCTGGACCAGCATCAACTATTTCGTTTTCCCCGGCATGACCGATAGCGAAGCAGAATACGAGGCACTCCGGAAACTGATCATCGAAACCGACCTCTGTATGATCCAGTGGCGAAACTTCAATATTGACCCCGATTGGTACCTCGGTAAAATCAATGTAACAGATGCCGGAGAATGTATGGGCATCCTCCAAATGATGGACCTGATCAGGGAAGAGTTTCCGCAGTTGAAATTCGGCTACTTCAATCCCCCGATGGAAAGGATGAAAGGGAATTATGAGTTGGATTTCGCACGGGGTTAATCGCCAGGTAATACATGTTTAGCCAGCACAATTTTGTACATTTGGTATCGTAATGATACCTGTACAACATAAAAATGACGTGCTTTTATTGCTGAAGGCAAATCGTTCCAAAATAAAATCTTTTGGTGTGGAACGCCTGAGCCTTTTTGGCTCCTTTGCGAGTGGCAGCCCAAGCAAAAAAAGCGATGTCGACCTTTTAGTAGATTTCGATCCCGGTCGTAAGAGTTTCGACAACTTTATGGAATTGTCTTTTTTCCTGGAAGATTTGCTTGGTCGAAAAGTGGAACTCGTCACACCCCAATCTTTAAGTAAACATATAGGCCCGCATATTTTAAATCAGGCGGAAAATGTTGCAATCTAACCTGGAATTACTCAAACATATTACAGAAGAGATTAGTTTCATCCTGGAGAATACTGCCGGTAAAGAAAAAGATGTAGTTGTTGAAGATCCCGTTCTCTCAAGGGCAATTGTTCGCAGCCTTGAGATCATCGGTGAAGCAAGCAACCAACTAGATCCAGACTTTAAAGCGGATCATCCGGAAATTGAATGGCGAAAGATCGTAAATACCCGTAATCGCCTGATCCATGTTTATTTTGGCGTGGATTACGATATTGTGTGGGATATTATTACCAATAAGCTCCATGAATTACTAGACTTCGCAGAACAAATTATTGAAGAGGGGGGAGCGTAACCTTCCAACAGATTAATACACTGGCACACACCTGTATTCCTCAAACTTCACCCCTCCTTTTCCCGGATCTTCCGCCAATAACAACGGACCGTCCGCGTCAATATAATCGGCCTGGGGGGAAAGGTGCGCGATGGCGGCCGTTCCAATAGAGCACTCATTCATACTACCGATCATCACTTTCAAACCCAGTTCCCGTGCCTGTTTGATCATACGGCGCGCGGGGGTGATGCCGCTGCATTTCGTGAGTTTTATATTGATGCCGTGAAAATGACCTTGACAAAGCGCCACATCTTTTTCAAAAACGCAACTTTCATCCGCGATCAATGGGATCGGCGATTGTTCGTACAATACTTTCATGCCTTCCCAATCGTCTTTGGCGAGGGGTTGCTCAATTAATTCAACGCCCAGTTCCTGGAGTACTGGCAGGATGCGGAGGGCTTCCTCCAGTTTCCAGCCCGCATTCGCATCTACACGGAAGACCGCATCCGTTTCTTTACGGAGCGCCTGCATGATTGAAATATCTTCGGGCGTACCAAGTTTGATCTTGTAAACGGGCCAGGGATTTTCTTTCATTTTCCGCACCATTTCATCGATGGAAGCGATGCCGATGGTATAATCTGAAACAGGGGCATCGGCAATTTCGGTTCCCCATAACCGGTATAGGGGCATCCTTTTCAACTGGCTGAAGATATCCCAGGCGGCCATATCCAGTGCGCACACCACGAAAGGATCGTTGGGCAACAGGTGGTGCAGGTAATGCCAGTAACGTTCCGGCTCCGTGAACGCGAACTTTTCGATGAACATCTTTTTCTGTTCCAGTACCGCCGCCATTTTTTCAGTGGTCACATCATAATAAGTGATAGCCGGCGCTTCGCCCCACCCCGTGAGTCCGTTCCAATGTAAACGTACAATCAGCGTGGGCTGGTGCGTTTTTGTCCCTTTCGAAATGGTGAAAGGATATTTGAAAGGCAGTTCGTGCAGTTTAAAATCTAATCTGAAAGGCATCTTCAAACCTACATGAAATTTTTCACTCTGCTACCTCATCCCCTTCCGCTTTGACGGATATAGGTTTGTATTTCCTCCGTGAAAGTTTTTTGCCGGAGCAGTTCCTCCAAAGGAATGTGCATGCGGTAGCGCCAGTAGTTTTTCGGATTTGCAGGCACATTGATGCGCTCCTCGTGCGGGTTCTCCCTGCGCAAACGTTCATCAATGCCTAATATGTCCTGTACCTGGAAAACGCACCACATGGCCGGTGAATACAGGTGTTGTAACAAGATGGCTTTATTGATCCACGCTTCACAGAAATGCGGCGCTTCGCCCCATTGGCCTAAAACATGGTTGTAGAACTCCTGTGTTCGCGACCGGTCCTCTTCCCACCAACCGCGGATCGTACTCATATCATGTGTGGCGGGTGTGATCACGGAAAGATAGGGCGCTGTGGAAGGATGGAAAAAGCTGGTATTGCCTTTGGGCATCCGCTGGATTTCCAGACTCAGTATCCCGAGTTCTTTCATCACGTCGGGCACACAGGCGGGCACCAGTCCCAAGTCCTCGCCGCAGATCAGCATATTTGTGGCAGCTTTCAGGTCGGGCAGTTTGTGCATCGCTTCTTCCTTCCAATGAAAATCCTGGCGGCGAAAGAAATAATCTACATACAATTCTTCCAACTGCGTTTTGGTATAATGATCCAGTTCGCGGAACGAAATCGTCTGTTGCATACCGAAACGGAAATGGAACATAGCTAACGGTTCCTTTTCATCCGGGAAGAAGATTACATTGGACAACAGGTCGTACAAACCGGTCTTGAATTTGTGCTGGTAATCCCCCGGTTCGAGTTGATGGAACCAGGCTTCTACTTTACGTTGTGTATCGAAGCCGGGACGCATTTCATAGAGCCCTTCTCCAACATGTTGTACGAAGTGTGTTTTAATGTGCTCCGCGTCGCCATCGAACAGTTCCCAGATAATGGCGTCGTTGATGAATGGCTTGCAGAAGCGCGTATGATCGAATGATATGCTCCTGGCGGAAATTTCATTGATGTGCACAGGCACAGCGGGCACAAACCGTCCCATGATGCCTTCCACCGCGTGCAGGGGTATCGACCAGATGCGGAAGAATCCGAGAATATGATCGATCCGGAAAGCATCAAAGTAATGACTCATCTGCTCGAAGCGTTTGCGCCACCAGGAGAAGCCGTCTTCCTGCATCTTTTTCCAGTTGTAGGTCGGGAAACCCCAGTTCTGTCCTTTCACCGCGAAATCGTCGGGCGGCGCGCCGGCCTGCTGGTCCATATTGTACAGAGATGGGTCCACCCAGGCATCAGCACTGTGGCGGTAAATGCCAATGGGTATATCGCCTTTAATCACAATGCCTTTACCATGGGCGTAAGTAACGGCCTCCTCCAACTGAAGGTGCAGGTGATATTGTATAAAGTATTGGAACCCTATTTCGTCAAAATGTTTTGAGGCGCGGGCCGTTAGTTTACGGATGCTTTTTTCCTCGTACACACTGTGTGTTTTCCAGCGGGTATAATCGGAAGTACCATACTTATCCCGCAGGTAACAGAAAGCCGCATAAGGCTCCAGCCAGTGTCTGTGTTGCTGAAAGAAGCTTTTGTAAGATTCATCCTGGAATACTTCTTCTTTCAACGCATCATACAATTCCCGGAAAGCGCTCCATTTGAACTGCATCACTTTTTCATAATCCAGCTCCGGTAAATCGTTGAGCGTTTTCCTGGTTTTGCGCCATTTCTTGACCAGCTTATCCTGTTCTTTACCCGCGAGTTTTTCGGGGTTCAGGTAGATGGGATGCAGCGCGAAAGCAGAAACCGCGGCATACGGATAAGAATCTGTCCAGGTATGCGTGGCGGTAGTATCGTTAACAGGAAGAATCTGGATCATTTTCATCCCTGCGCGGTGTGCCCAGTCTACGAGCAGTTTCAGGTCGGGGAACTCACCCACACCATAACCATTGCCGGTTCTGATGCTGAATACAGGAACGGAAACACCTGTTCCGCGCCAGGTGTTGTTGGGCAGCAAGGCGAATCCGTCGTGAAGTACCTGCACCTTTCCTTTGGCTGGGGCATCGAACAGTATCCTGTTGTTCCCGTCTTCGAAACGGATGAATTGTTTCTTCTTCAGGTGATACACACCATATTTATACGCCACCGGAAAAGGTTGTCCTGCCAGGTTCAGTTTGGCCGTCCACCAATTCCCTTCTTTGTTCAGTATAACCGGCGTTTCGGTGCTCCAATCGCCAAGCGCCGGCATACTGCCACAAAGGCAAAGCACTTCATCCTTCTCCAGCAATGGCGCTTTTACACGGAAAATATGTGTGTTACCACGCCAGGCTTTTTCTTTCAGTACAGCCGATGGTAAACGCGGGAAAAGTGTTTCCTGGAAGGGCGCGGTATAAAATACATTCTGAAATTCACCACTATAGTTCCATGTATCGGTGAGGTGCAGCTCCTGCGCGGTGATGCGGGAAAGATCGATCACACGGTCGTTTTCCCCTTCGGGATGCAGTGAACCGTCATCCGAACGGAGGTAATATTTATAGTGTAAGGAAGTTTGTTGAACCGGGTCCACCTCTATCCTGGCCATCCAGCATTCATTGTTGAGGTAGGTCATTTCCAGCAACTCAGATTCCTTTCCTTTCTCATGGGTCATAAAGTTCCCATCCAATAGCATCAACTGGCCAAACCGTGTGTGGTAGCGCAGATAAAAACAGATCTTCATCATCAGTAATTTATAATCGGCCGCAATGCAGGCGAAGCATTCGTATCGTGTACAATATACACATTCTTTTCAAATGAATGTGCGCACAGGTAAGATTTATGAAAAATGGGACGCAGATATTGAGCCAGGCGCGGCTGGGGCGGAAGGTAAGCATTTTTGGGGGAGAATTGCGGGAAGTGGGTAAATGGTTCACGCAGAGGGTAAGGAAGGTGAAAACTTCCACGCAAAGACGCTAAGGAGCAAGGACGCAAAGCGTTGTTTGTGTTTTATTAGGCTCTGTTTTTGTGTTGTTTGTTTCTCGCAATTGCTTCATACCTCGCCACGGCGCAACGCGGAGATGTGAAGAAAAGCCCGTAAAGACGCTGGAAATTTTCACGCAAGAAGTTGCTGCGAAGTAAGATGCTAAAAAATAATACAGTTGCACAAAACGCAAGGCTTTGCGTCTGCGAGGAACGAAGCAGTGCTCCTTTGCGTTGCGAACTGCGTAGCAGGAAGCAATTGCGTGAAAAAATAATCTCTCGTAAAGGTGCGGAGGCGCAAAGCGATAGCCTAACAAAAAGGCGCGTCTTCTGCAGACGCGCCTTGAGATTATGCTAAAGCTATAATACTTACTTCACTTCTTCGAACTCGGCATCCGTTACGGTATCGGAAGCACCGCTGGAAGCGTTGCCGGCATTACCTTGCGGACCAGCATCAGGACCGGGCTGTGCGCCTTCCTGGGAAGCCTTGTACAGGTCTTCGGAGGCGGCGGTCCAGGCGGTATTGATTTCAGCCATAGCCGTATCGATGGCGGCGATGTCCTGTGTTTTGTGCGCTTCCTTCAATTTGGCGATGGCCGCTTCGATGGGCGCTTTTTTATCGGCAGGAATTTTATCACCGTACTCTTTCAGTTGCTTTTCGGTCTGGAAGATCATGCTATCGGCCTGGTTGATCTTTTCCACTTTTTCCTTTTCTGCCTTATCTGTGTCTTCGTTCGCTTTGGCTTCAGCCTTCATTTTTTCGATCTCTTCTTTGGTGAGACCACTACCAGCTTCGATCCTGATCTTCTGTTCTTTCCCGGTTCCTTTGTCTTTGGCACTTACGTGCAGGATACCGTTGGCATCGATATCGAAAGTTACTTCGATCTGGGGAACGCCACGCGGTGCGGGAGGAATATCAGTGAGGTTGAAGCGGCCAAGGCTCTTGTTCTGGTTGGCCATGGGGCGCTCACCCTGGAGTACATGAATCTCAACGCCAGGCTGGTTGTCGCTGGCGGTAGAAAATGTTTCTGACTTCCGTGTGGGGATAGTGGTGTTGGAATCGATCAGCCTGGTCATTACACCACCCATGGTTTCGATACCGAGGGACAGCGGCGTAACGTCGAGCAGGAGCACGTCCTTCACTTCGCCGGTAAGCACGGCACCCTGTATAGCAGCGCCAATGGCCACTACTTCATCGGGGTTCACGCCACGGTTGGGCTTTCTGCCGAAAAACTTCTCTACAATCTCCTGCACTTTGGGAATACGGGAGGAACCACCCACCAGGATCACTTCATCGATCTGGGAAGTAGACAGTCCGGCATCTTTCAGCGCGGCCTCGCATGGTTTCAGGCAACGCTCGAACAGTTTATCGGCAAGTTGCTCAAATTTAGCGCGGCTCAGTTTTTTCACCAGGTGTTTGGGCACGCCATCCACCGCGGTGATATAAGGGAGGTTGATTTCTGTTTCAGAAGAAGAGGACAGTTCCACTTTTGCTTTTTCAGCGGCTTCTTTCAGGCGTTGCAATGCCATGGGATCTTTGCGGAGGTCCACGTTTTCATCGTTCTTAAACTCTTCCGCGAGCCAGTCCATGATCACTTTATCAAAATCGTCACCGCCAAGGTGGGTATCACCGTTGGTAGATTTCACTTCGAACACACCGTCACCGAGTTCCAGTACGGAGATATCGAAGGTACCACCACCGAGGTCGAATACCGCTATGCGCTGGTCAGTTCCTTTTTTATCCATACCGTAAGCCAGGGCCGCGGCGGTTGGCTCATTCACGATACGGCGCACGTTCAGGCCCGCGATTTCACCGGCTTCTTTGGTAGCCTGGCGCTGCGCGTCGTTGAAGTAGGCCGGAACAGTGATCACGGCTTCCGTTACTTCCTGGCCGAGGTAATCTTCGGCGGTCTTTTTCATTTTCTGCAACACCATCGCGGAGATTTCCTGCGGGGTGTACAGGCGACCGTCTATGTCAATACGTACGGTATTATTGTCACCTTTCGCTACTTTATAGCTCCAGTGGCTGATTTCTTCGGAAACTTCGTCGTGGCGGCGTCCCATAAAACGTTTCACCGACATGATCGTGTTGTGTGGATTGGTAATAGCCTGGCGTTTGGCAGGATCACCCACTTTTCTTTCCCCGTTCTTCAGGAATGCAACAATGGAAGGAGTTGTTCTGCGACCTTCATCGTTAGCGATCACCACCGGCTCGTTTCCTTCCATAACGGCCACGCAGCTGTTTGTTGTACCAAGGTCTATTCCAATAATCTTTCCCATATTATCTTTTTTCGAATTATGAGTTAATGTCGATTATTGTTGACAATGATTGTGCCACCAGCCTATATTATGCAAAAATGGCAGGAACTGACCGGGCATTAATTTTCCGGGTCATATATCACCAGTTCGGTCCTCCGGTTGAGCCATGCCGTGGAAGGGTCGTCTTTTTCAGTAATGGGTTTATCTTTTCCGTAGTAACTGAGTACCATCCGTTCTTTAGGGACGCCCCGGCTGTTCATGTAGTCAAATACCATCTGGGCGCGTTTTTTTGACAGGGGCGTATTGTACACACCACTTCCACGCAGGTCGGTATGTCCTTTCAGGTGCACTTTCATGCCGGGATTATTGCGCAACAGCCCTACTACACGGTCAATTTCCCGGAAGGCGCTGGCGGTGAGCGCATAATCGTCGTATTCAAAATACACCACGAATTTGCGTGCATTTTTAAAGGTCATGGGATCATCGGGATCATAGGGTTTGGGGGAAACGATATCGTCTCTGTCTTCCCAACCGCCATTGTCACCCCATTCTTCCGCTTTTTTCTTTTTGCGTTCTATGGCTTCAGGGCCATCTTCTTCCTGCTGATATTTTTTCCGGGAGGAATCCGGTGGCGCACCGTAATAATAGTTGTTGGTAATATTAATGGTGGTTACGCCGCCATTTTTCCCGTTCGCGCTGGAATCATTTTTCTTATCGTCCTTCTCTTTCTCTTTGGCTTCTTTTTTCTTCTTTTCTTTTTCTTCGGCTTTTTTGTTCTTGAGCGGAATATATACGCCAGCCGTGTACATCATTGTATTGGCGATATTATCCGTCATCCCCATCCCGTAAGCCGCCTGCGCATGCACCATGATCTTTGGCCCGGAATATTTAAAGCCCATTCCCAGCGGCGCACTCATGTATGATTCTCCGCCCACCAGGCTGTTGATACCTGCTGTAATATAGGGCTGTAGTTTGAACTGCGGTTTAAGCAGGTGGAGGTAAAAAGCCGCGGCGCCCGTGTTGTACATCCTTGCTTCGGTATTTTCCACCATCGTGGTATCGTTGGTTACATGGCCGTGTCCGATACCGATATCGATACTGAAAGACAATCTTCCGGAGAGGTTTTTATAGGCCGAAGCGGATGCGGAAAGAACGGATTTATCGCGGAACGACAATTCATGCGCGCCACTCAGCACCTGGCTCCTGTTCTTTTCGTGCATACCAAAATCCACCGCCTGCACCTTCAGCATGGGCGAAATGAACCAGCGCTTGTCCCAGGCGGGTTTTGTGGTCGCGGCCTTTTCTTCTTCCGTTTTGTTTTCAGCGGAATCCAATGTGGAATCATTCCCTTTGAGCAGGGAATCGACCATCGCGTTCACCCCGCTGATGATCGTATCCACCACCTGCACGATGCTATCGGGCTTCATCCCGCCTTCGGGTAGGGTATCCCGTTGGGAATGGGTGCCATATTGCCAGGACGCACCATTGTTTCCTGCCATCAATCCAACAAAAACGGCCAGGAGGAATATTGTTCTTTTCATATCGGAAAATTTAGAAATCGAAGCGCAGCGCCAGTTCCATGCCATTCCTGCGCACCGCCGCCGCGTTGATACTGGAAATGTTCACATCATACCCCAGGGCGATGATGGCCTTATCGTACCGGAGTTCTACGGATGGCACGAGCGCGTCATCGTAACGGTAGCCCATTCCAATACCAATCCCCCCATCAATACCTTTCAGTTGTTTGAAGTACACCCCGTTAAAAAAGTGTTTGTACGCTTTTCCCTGCCAGTTGAGGGAAGAATTGAACGCGCATTCATCTTTTTCCGGTGTAATGAATTTATAACCAGCTTGGATACCCAGTCTTCTGTGCTGCCTGAAATCTTCGGTCTTGATTTCGTTGGCGAAAGGCCGGTTCGCGTTCATGACCGATGTGCCGATGTACCAGTTCCCGGAAGTGCTGTTGCCGAAGACCGACAAACCCGCGTTCATGGAAAAATAATTGTAGGACCAGCCAGCCGCCAGCGCATCGTTACTCACGGATCCCTCGATGGGACCATACTGGTCGTACTGGTCACCGAACGCGATCATTGAACCTGTTTTCAACCGGCTCTGAAAGTAACTGCCTTGTGCACCCGCAGCTATATAAATACCGTTCCCGCCCAGCGGTACCGCGTAAGAAATACCGAGCAGTCCCAGCGTATTGTTCAGCACATCCTGGTTGCTTTTATCGGAAGCCGCGCCAATACTCAATCCCAGGAAGCCGCCACTCCCCTCTTCTCCCCCGCCGATCCCCATATCAAACATGGCGCTGGTGCTGTTGTAAGCGATCAGTCCGTCGTAATTGATGTTGCGGTAGTTCAGCTTCACACTTCTTTTCTGCTCCGTTTTCAGCGCAGGATTGTACCAGGTGGTCATGTCCTGCGCACGGGAGAAATTGATCTCCTGGGCCGAGGAACGGGTTCCTGCCATGCAAAGCAGTGCCAGCAGAAAGTTGCGTATGATGTAAAAGTTTTTCATCGGTTTATGTATTGGATCAGCGAACGAGGGAGAACATGCCCCTTCTTTTCACTGGATGGTTATCTTTATCGGTTCCGGTTATGATCCAGATATAGGTTTCATTGGGTTGAATCACCCCTTTGAAGCGACCGTCCCATCCCTTGTTCGGATCGGCGGTGGAAAAGAGCAGGTTGCCCCACCTGTTGTAAATGCTGAAGTAAGTGAATTTGATGGGTGCCGTAATGATGGGCCGGATGATATCGTTCCTGCCATCGTTGTTGGGTGTGAACACACGGGGCACCCAAATATCCGGGGTCACGAATTTCACTGTGGCGGGACTTCCGTTCTTGATGGATTTATCCTCGACATCAGCGGAGAACTGCACCTGGCCGGGCGTTTGGCTGATGATATATATCTGCGCGTCCCCATTCGCATCCGTCATCACCGGTTGCGGCGTTACGATTTCCCCGTTTCCGGAAGCGATCCTGAAACGTACGTTTTTATTGGGCAGCACGTTACCATCGGGCGCCACCACATGCGCCTTGATGCTGTTCTTTTCCGTACCATCGGCCAATGCATTATCATCCACCACCAATAAAACGGTGGCCGGATTATCCGTATCGGGCTGCCAGATGAATTCAACCTCAGCGGGACTTCCTTTTATAATCTCCGTTCCGTTCACATTCGCTTTCAGGCGAACCATTCCCGCCACCGTACTCGTAATTTCGATCAGCGCTTCTCCATTGGCATTCGTGGTAACAACGGAGGAGCCTACAATGGTACCTGTTCCATCCGTGATAAAGAACTCCACCGTTTGATTGGGAACGGAATTGCCGTTCATATCTTTCACCACGGCTTTTATACTATTGGTGGCCGTACCATTGGCTGCTGCGTTGTTCGTTACCACCACCAGTTCAGTTCCGCCACCGGCAGACATATCAGGCACATCCGGTACAAACGTTACCACCGCGGGACTTCCATTCACAATGGGTGATCCGTTCACTTCGGCCCGGATGCTCACATTGCCCGCGACAGTGCTGGTAAGTTGAACCACCGCTTCTCCATTGGCATCGGTGGTTACTGTCGAACTTCCGACAATTGTACCGGTTCCATCTGTGATAAAGAACTCCACCGTTTGATTGGGAACAGGATTACCATTCGCATCCTTCACCACGGCTTTCACACTATTGGTGGCCGTTCCGTTAGCGATCGCGTTTGTAGTAACCACACTCAAAACCGTACCGCCACCAGCGGATACATCCGGCACATCGGGTACAAAAGTTACCACGGCCGGGATTCCATTCACAACGGGTGTGCCGTTCACTTCGGCGCGGAGGCTCACGTTACCCACCACGGTACTGGTAATTTGCACCGTAGCTTCTCCATTCGCATCTGTAGTAACTGTCGCCGAGCCAACAATAGCACCTGTTCCATCTGTGATAAAAAATTCCACCGTTTGGTTGGGAACAGGATTGCCATTTGCATCCTTCACCACCACCTTCACACTGTTCGCAGCGGTTCCATTGGCGGCCGCATTGTTCGTGACCACCACCAGTTCAGTTCCGCCACCGGCGGACACATCGGGGACATCGGGTACAAATGTGACTACCGCAGGACTTCCATTCACGACAGGTGATCCATTGATATTCGCGCCAATACTTACGTTACCGGCAACCGTGCTGGTAAGGGTGATCAACGCTTCTCCATTGGGACCGGTCATCACGGTATTGCTTCCCACTATATTTCCGTTGCCATCTATGATAAAAAATTCCACGGCCTGGTTCGCTACAGGGTTTCCGTTCGCATCTTTCACGATGGCTTTCACACTATTTGTAGCGGTTCCGTTGGCCACCGCATTGTTGTCTACCACCAGTAATAAAGTTCCGCCACCCGCTGAAACATCCGGTACATCGGGCACGAACGTCACCACCGCAGGGCTTCCGTTTACAATGGGCGATCCGTTTATATTCGCGCCGATGCTTACATTGCCGGCAACAGTGCTGGTAAGGGTTATTAAAGCTTCTCCATTGGGACCGGTATTAACAGTACTACTTCCTACGATGTTTCCGTTTCCATCAACGATAAAAAATTCCACCGCCTGGTTGGCCACGGGATTTCCATTCGCATCTTTCACGATGGCTTTCACACTATTTGTAGCAGTACCATTCGCTACAGCGTTGTTATCCTCTACTATCAATAGTGTACCTCCACCTGCTGATACATCGGGCACATCGGCCACAAACGTAACAATGGCGGGGCTTCCGTTCACAATGGCCGTGCCGTTTACATTCGCGCCAATGCTTACATTGCCAGCAACCGTACTCGTGATTTCAATTATTGCTTCCCCGTTCGCATCGGTGGTAACGGTGGAAGTACCCACTATATTTCCGTTTCCGTCTATGATAAAAAACTCCACGGCCTGGTTCGCCACGAGGTTTCCATTGGCATCACGTAAAGTTGCTTTTACACTGTTTACAGCCGTTCCATTGGCAATAGCATTCGTGGTCACCACGCTCAGGTTGCTGCCACCACCCGCCGAAACATCGGGCACATCGGCCACAAACGTAACAACGGCGGGACTTCCATTCACAATTGGCGCTCCATTCAATTCAGCCGTAATACTTACTTGTCCGGCGACGGTGCTGGTCAATTGAATTTCCGCTTCCCCGTTGGGACCGGTGACAACCGTTGATGAACCTACAATCACGCCAACACCATTGTAAATAAAAAACTCCACGGATTGATTGGCCACGGGGTTTCCGTTCGCATCCACCACGGTCGCCTTCACACTATTGGTAGCCGTTCCATTCGCCACCGCATTGTTCGTAACAACGCTCAGCGCAGTTCCCCCGCCAGCCGACAGATCGGGCACGTCGGCCACAAACGTAACAACGGCAGGACTTCCATTCACAATGGCGAGTCCGCCCAGGTTGGCGATGATACTTACCTGCCCGGCGACTGTGCTCACAATATCAATGTACGCTTCTCCGCCGGGACCCGTATTTACCGTATGTGACCCCATCAGGGTTCCGGTTCCGCTCAGTATCTGGAAGGTGACAGGCTGGTTGATGATCAGGTTACCATTCGCATCCGTTACATGCGCCTTCACCCGGTTGGTGGCCGTTCCGTTGGCAATGGCATTGTCGTGTACTACTTCAAGATAAGTATCCTCCACCACCACGCTCACCGGTCCCGGAACGAAGGTTACGGTAATGGGATTGGAGAACTTCAACAGTTTACCTCCTACCCTCGCTTTTATCGAAACGTTCCCCGCGGTATTCACAGAGAAAGACAACAACGCATCGCCGCTGGCATTGGTGAACGCAGTAAAGAAAGTGCCGTTCACTTCAAAAGACACTTCCTGATTCACTACAGGATTGCCAAACTCATCCACGATGTGCGCCTTCACTGTATTGGTAGAAGAACCATCGGCCACGGCCAGGTTCGCCACCACCACGAGCCTGGTATCGGGATGGTCCACATCGGGCACCCCGGGAGGCTTTCCGGCCAGCACCATGTTGGCGGAAAGCAGCAAACAACAAAACAACGCGAAAGTCCTGAACACGGACGTTTGCTGTTGCATGAAGCTTTTCTTCAGCAGTATGAAAGAGTACATAAGCATAGATTTATCCGATCAGCGCAGCCAACCGGGTTGAAGCAGGAAACAAGCTTTCTGTAAAAACTATAAGCGCGACTTTTTGAATGCGGGTGAAAGATGGTTCACTGAACCGCGCGTAAGTAAGGATGTTATCATATACTGGATTTTAGTTTCGGGGTTGTATGCTTTCAAAGGATTGAATGACACAAACAAACTTAGTAAACTAATAATTCACTTGCAAGCACACACGAAAAATGAATGGTCAGTAAAAATTTTTTATAATTTTTTTTAGCCGGATAAGGCTTAAAATTTTCCGTATCTTATATTATATATGCATGCTACTGCATTCACCCCAACTTTAGGTGTAAATACCTAACACCATTAGTAGGCTTTACCAGAAAACCTCTCAAACACTTACCACACAAGCATTCCACACAACTGCTAACTGCTCATCCGTAATAAATTTTTTAGATTTCATTTTTCTGCTGAACGATTGCAGGATAGAAAATTGCACGCTAAATTAGCAACCACGGACGACGTATATCCACGCTTTTACCAATTACATTCAATATCCAAACGTATATGGGAAACCATTTTATGAAAGTATTCATACCTGCCGTGCTATTAGCAACGGTCACCTCCTGCGGAACCGCAAAGAAGATAGCGTACCTTGAAGATGTTCCGGATTCATTGTACAACAACACCTTCACCACCACAGTTTCCACTTATACGGACCCGGTAATTAAACCCAATGATATCCTACAGATATCCATACTTACATTGGATCCGCAAGCCAACAGTATCCTTACCGCGGCCAACTCCGCAAGCTTCGCCGTTCAATCCGGCAGCATCAGCGCTTCCGCACCGCAATCCATTAACGGCTTCATGGTCGATAAAGAAGGTAACATCGAACTTCCGCTGGCGGGGAAAATAAAAGTTCAGGGCAGCACCACCACCGAAGCGAAGGAAATGATCAGAAACCGCATCGCCGCACTGTATCGGGATCCGGTGGTCAGTGTACGGTATATTAATTTCACGATTACTGTACTGGGTGAAGTGGCGCGTCCATCCAGCTATACTGTTCCCAATGAAAAAATTTCCGTGCTCGATGCCATTGGCATGGCCGGAGACCTGACGATCTATGGCAAGAGAGACAACATCCTCCTGGTAAGGGATTCAGCGGATAAAAAGATTTACGCCCGGCTTGACCTTAACGCATCATCCATTACGCAATCCCCGTATTTCTATTTACGACAGGGAGATGTATTGTATGTGGAGCCGAACAAGGCGAAGATCGCGTCTACTGACGCGCACCGTTCCAGAAACATCACCCTGGCCGCTTCGGGCATATCGGTACTGATCATTTTACTTACCCGGTTATAAAAATCCTATGCATACCACAACACCTTATAAACCTTTGGCGAACGAAGAAAACGAAACAGAACAAGGCGTACTTTTCTTCCGGAAAATAGCAGGAAAATTTTTCAGCTTATGGCCCTGGCTCATCGTATCTGTTGCCGTCTGTCTGGGACTTGCATTCGTATACCTGAAACTGGCTTATCCGTCGTACAAAGTACATGCATCCGTGCTGGTGCAGGACGATAAAAAAAGTACCAGTTTCGGCGAGGCCGGTCTGTTGGAAGATTTTGGCCTGGTGGGGAAGAGTACCGTAGACAATGAAGCAGAGATATTCAAGAGCAGGGCACTGATGGAAGAAGTAGTGAAGAAACTTTCGTTGACCGTAAACTATTCGGTTTCCGGGAAACTAAAAACCACTGAATTGTACACCGCCAGCCCTGTCCGGTTGCAATTCCTGGACTCGGTTCATGAAAGCATAAAAGCCCCGGTTCAATATACTTTTCAATTTGATCCGAAAAGAATAACCCAATTCAAACTGGAAAACGCCGGAAAAAAATACGCCGGAAAACTGGGCGACACCTTGTTGCTTCCTGAAGGCAGCGCTATACTTCACCCCGGACCAGGCTTTGCGAAGTGGAACGCTCTAAATACGTTGAACATACAGGTTCGTCCCTTCGATCTCGTCGTGCAGCAATATATGTCCTCCTTAAAAGTGGAGATACCGAACAAACAGGTAAGCGTCATTTACCTCAGCCTGAACAACAGCATACCTGAAAAAGGAGAAGCCATCCTGAACGACCTTATCGTTTCCTATATGCAGGCGAATGTGAACGACAAAAACAGGATCGCCGACAGTACGATGAAATTCATTGCCGACCGGTTAAGGCTTGTAACCGGAGAATTATCAGGCATAGAAAAGGATATCCAGACGTTCAAAACGGACAACAAACTTACGGACCTGGCCACGCAGTCTACCCTGCTGCTGCAAAACACCAGCGAATACGCGAAACAACAGACCGGACTTGAAGTACAGTTGTCGGTAGTAAGCGCCCTTGAGCAATTCCTGCAGAACAATATGAACAACAGCCGCGTGGTCCCCTCTTCCCTGGTGATGCAGGACGCGGGATTCATATCGCTGGTACAACGTTACAACGAAATGCAGTTGCAGCGCGACAAAGCGCTGATGGGGCTTACGCTGAAACACCCGGTGATTGAGACGATGGATGAACAATTGCGTAACCTTCGGCTAGAACTCTTAAGCAGCATCGCATCCGTGAAAAAAGGAATCGAGATCAGCGTGGCGGAACTCAAAAAGCGCACGGACAGTTTTGAGAGTCAGGTCAGCAAAGTGCCGGCAAAAGAGAGAACCTACCTCGATTTCACACGGCAGCAATCCATCAAACAGGAGCTCTATCTTTTTTTACTGAAGAAGATGGAAGAGACGGCGATTTCAAAGTCGGCCACCATTGCCAACGCCCGGATCATCGACCAGGCCAAGGCCAACAACCTGCCTATCAGTCCGAAGAAAGGCCTCATCCTGCTTTCAGGTCTGCTGGCTGGTTTGGTCATTCCTTTCTTTATCAGTTTTGGCAAAGATATCTTTAACAACAGGATCGATTCCCCCGAAACTGTCGCGGCCCTCACCAACGCCCCTGTTATTGGCGAGATCGGGCACAACGATGAAGGCTCGCATGTGGTGATCTCCATGAAATCAAGGCGTATTATCTCAGAGCAATTCAGGTCGCTGCGCACCAATATACAGTTCCTGTTGCCCGGCGATCACCAGAAAACCATCCTTGTTACCTCCAGTATGAGCGGCGAAGGAAAATCTTTTCTTTCCATCAACCTTTGCGCCACGCTTGCGTTGGCCGGGAAAAAAGTGATCCTGCTCGAACTCGATTTGCGTAAACCGAAAATATCGGAAAACCTTCAGCTGGAAAAGAAGGGATTCAGCAATTACATCATTTCTGCCGGTAACGACTGGCGGCCGTGGATCCAACCTTCCGGCACCTCAGACAGTTTCGATGTGCTTTCTTCCGGCTCGCTTCCGCCGAACCCCACCGAGTTGCTGATGTTGCCGAAAACAGTCGAGCTGTTCCGCGAACTGAAAGAGGAATACGACTACATCATCATCGACACACCGCCCGCCGGAATGGTTACTGACGCGGAGATTCTGGGCGCTTTCGCCGACGCAACCTTCTATATCGTGCGCCACCGGCTGACATTCAAACAACAGGTGGCCCTGATCGAGAAATTCTTCCGGAAAAATTCCCTGCCGAAAATAAACGTAGTGGTAAACGATATCCAATTTAAAAAGAAGCCTTACGGATATGGTTACGGATACAGTTACGGCTATGGCTATACTGAAAATGAACAATCCCCTAAATCCAAAAAAAGAAATAAACGCGCATAAACTCCATACTATGAAAAAAAATCTCACGGCAATTATAGAAGGTAAACAAGTACCCAATGGAACAGTGAGGGTGAGCGGCGCCAAAAACGCCGGCACGCGCTTACTCGCCGCGGCGCTCATCGCCGACAGTAAAGTAACGCTGGACAACTTCCCCACGGAATTGGTAGACGCGAATTATAAAATGGACTTTATCCGTAAATCCGGGGGCATTGTAACGGCGGACCGCGAAAACCAGTCCGTTGATATCGATCCTTCCGGCTTCATGGACCATGTACTCGATCATTACGATTACCCCATCCGTACCACTTACCTGTTGGTACCGGGCCTTATCAAGCGATCCGGCGTGGCGAGAATCCCCTATCCAGGTGGTTGCAAAATCGGCAGCAGGGGATACGACCTGCACATGATGGTATGGGAAAAACTTGGGGCCACCGTTACCGAAAAGCCCGATTACATTGAAGTAGTAGCGAAGCATGGATTTAAACCCGGAGAAATCAACTTCCCCATTTCCACGATCGGGGGAACAGAAAATGCGCTCATTTCCGCTTCCACCATTGAAGGCGAAACCATCATTAAAAACGCGTACATCTCCCCTGAAGTAGAATCACTGATTGAGTTCCTCAGAACGTTGGGTGCGAGGATAGATGTGGTGGGTAACAGCTATATCAAAGTGTCGGGCAGTAAGTTTTTACGCGGCTCTATTTTCAGGGTGATGCCCGACCGTATTGAAGCGCTCACCTGGATGGTGTACGGCATCATTTCAGGTGGTACCATCCGTGTTGAAGACGTGCCGTTTTCAAGTATGGAAATACCGCTGATCCACCTTAAAGAAGCAGGCATCGACTTTTACAGCAACGCCAGGAACATCATCGTTTCACCCGACGCGCTTATCAACGGGAAAATACAACCTTTCGAACTGGCCTGCGGCACACACCCCGGCATCATTTCCGATATGCAACCCTTCTATGTATTGCTGGGCCTTCATGCCGACGGCATCAGCCGGATATTCGACTACCGCTACCCTGAACGCATGCAATACTGCGCGGAGTTGTTCAAATTTTACACGGAAGGTCTGGTATGGTCGAAAGGATCCATCACCACAGATGGCAATAAGGTCATTCAAAGCGCGAAGGCACAATCTACCGACCTTCGGGGCAGCATGGCGCTGGTGCTAGCTGCGCTGATGGCAGAGGGCCGCTCAGAGATCAGCAATGTGGAAATGGCGCTGCGGGGCTACAACGACCTTGAAAAAAAACTGGCCGGGCTGAACATTTCCATCGACATCAAAGAAGCTGTGCATGAGCAAGTTTTTTAAAGACCTGGTAAGCGTGGCTTTCAGCAAAGCGGGCGTGATCCTTTTCGGGTTGGGCAAGGCGGTCATCCTTTCCAGGTGGCTCGGTCCTGAACAAACCGGGATCATTACCGCGCTGAATGTATTCCCCATGCTTTTCATGTCTATCGGATCGCTGGGCGTAAGGCAGTCCACCACTTACCTCGTGGGGCAGAAACAATATGATGAGACCGCGATTAAAACAGCGCTGGTGCACATCTGGGTGATCTCCACACTGTTCAGTATGCTGAGTTGTTTCCTGCTGATGAAAAACATGAGCAGCGCCGGACACAACACCTGGCTGGTATTGCTCGCCATGGCGCCTATCCCGTTTAACTTGTTCAATACCTATAATTCCGGCATCTTCCTGGGACAAAATAATATCCGCACCTTCAACCGCATCAACTGGCTTCCTTCCTTTGTAATACTATTGCTTACCGGCCTGCTGGTGGTGTTCCTGAACATGGGCATTACCGGTGGCATGATGGCCGCGATCGGTGGTCCCTTGGTGATGTCGGCGATCCTGTTGTTTAAGAACAGGTTCATCAAGAGTTTCAGTTTTACCATCGAATGGAAAGTAGTAAAATCCCTGCTTTCCCTGGGCATCGTTTACGCGGTTTCCTTATTGGTCATCAACCTGAATTACCGGATCGATATATTCCTCATGGACAGGCTCTCCACCGCGCATGAACTCGGCATTTATTCGCGGGGTGCCCAATTGATGGAGTACTTATGGGAAATTCCCATGTTGCTGAGTACACTTGTATTTTCGGGCAGCGCCACGGCGGCCAATGGTCGCGCGTACTCGGAAAAAGTAGCGCCCCTGCTGCGCATTTCCATCCTGGTGGTGGGTGTATTGTCCTTAATACTGTTTATGTATTCAGAACAGATCATCACGCTGCTTTTCGGAGAAGCCTTTCAACGCAGCGCGAAGGTGCAGCAGATCCTGCTTCCGGGCGTGCTCCTGCTCACGGTTTTTAAAGTATTGAATATGGACCTCGCCGGCAAGGGAAAACCGTGGATCGCCATCAAAGCCATGATCCCGGCGCTGGTGCTGAACATCGTGCTTAACCTGCTCTGGATACCCACCCATGGCGCAGCGGGTTCGGCCCTGGCCTCCACCATCAGTTACTCGGTGGCCGCCATTATTTTTCTCTTCCTCTATGCCCAGGCGGTGGATATGGAGGTGAAACAAATCATCACCTACAAAAAGGAAGATTACAGGTTGCTGACCAGACTATTCACTAAAAAACTCAATAAACTTCCGACATGAGAGTGTGCAAACAATTTAACCTTCAACCCTACAATTCGTACCGGCTCAACGCCACCTGCGAAACGGCCTACTTCCCCTCCAACGAAGCGGAAATAAGAGCGGTGTTCCAGGAAAATAAGGAGCGGAAAATATTGCTGGGCAGCGGCCACAACGTAATCTTATCCAAAACATATTATCCTGAAAGCTTTGTGATATTCGCCGACAACCTCAATAAAACAAAGTTGGATGGCACTACGATTGAAGTAGAGGCGGGCGCTACCATGGTGGAATTGTGTGACCTGGCACTTCAACACGAATTAACCGGACTGGAAACTTTTTACGACATCCCCAGTTCAGCCGGTGGTGCGGTCGTCATGAACGCGGGAGCAGGTGGCGAAGAAATGAAGGACCTGCTTATCTCCGTTAAATATTATGATCCCCTTTCCGACAGCTTTCATGAGATCAGAAAAGAAGACATCGGTTTCGAGTACCGGAACAGCTTTTTTCAGAAGAACCCGGGACTGATTGTAGTGAGCGCAAAATTACAATTGCAGAAAGGCACGCGGGAACAAATCAAAGAAAAAATGGAGCGCATCAAAACCACACGCTGGCAAAAGCAGCCCAGGGATCTTCCGAACGCGGGCAGCGTGTTCAAAAGGCCACCCGGCCATTTCGTGGGCCCGCTGGTGGATGAACTCGGGCTGAAGGGTTTCTCCATCGGAGATGCGCAGATATCCGGTAAACACAGCGGCTTTATCGTAAACAAAGGCAACGCGACCGGTAAAGACATCATCGACCTGATCACTTATGTACAGCAAAAGGTGAAAGAAAAATTCAACCTGCACCTGGAAGTGGAACAAAGAATACTGTAACCATGCGCAACAAAAAAATACTTTACGGGATCAGCAATTTCGGCGGGGATATGGGCGGCCACCTCCGCAGCCTGAAGGCCATCCTGCAGGAGATGGCGCAACACAACCAGGCCGTCATTCATGTAGCCCTGTTCAGCCTGAAACCCGTAAAAGAGGGAACATATAATTTTCCCTGCAATAAATTCCATGTAATCAGTTCACCGGAGAAAGGACTCAATGGCGTGGTACAAACCAGGCGGGCGACAAAACAACTTTTACAAAACGAAAATTTTGACCTCATCCATTGTTTCGACTCGAATGCTTATTTTTTCCTGCGTCCGCTGAGCAATGCCGGGAAGATCCCCATGCTGCTCACCAAATGCGGCGGGCCTCCGGCGCCAAAATGGAAATACCCCGCCTGCAAAGACATTACCCTGTTCTCCGTGGAGGATCAGGTGAACTTCAGCCGGCAGTCGCGGTTCAGTAAAACAACCTTACACCTTATTCCCAACAGGGTAAAACCACCTGTTCAGGACGAAGCGCTGATTCAGGCCTTAAAAGAAAAACACAACGGCGGCTTTAACTTCTTGCGCATATCGCGGTTCACGAAACTTCATGAACACAGTCTGATGCAGAGCATTGAACTCATCCGCTACCTTGAAGTCCATGGCATCAAGATGCGTCTGCTTATCCTTGGCGGCATCGAAGACAGGGAGGTGTACGATCGCGTGCAACAAGCCATTGGTGCCGGAAACCTGGTAGTACTGGAAACAGAAGAGCGATTTTGTAAAGATGCCAGCAAGGTGATTGACGTGGCGGAATTCGTGATCGGATCCGGACGGGGCCTGATGGAAGCGGCGGCGCTCGGAAAAGTATTGCTTGCGCCAAATAAGAACCTTCGCCTCCCGGTGTTGGTGGAAGAAAACAGCTTTCCACAACTATTCCATCACAACTTTTCAGGGCGCACCACATTCAACGATACCTACGCCGCTCAAAATGAAAAACACCTGCTGCAACTGTCGAACGGAGCGGGCAAAGAAAAATTCTCCCAATTTTCAAGCGACATGTTCGCCCGGCATTTTGATATAAAGAACGGCATTCCCAGATACCTCGCGCTGTATGAAGCCACGCCCTATAAGAAACAAAACGACTTCATCGGTAACCTGGCGCAGACCCTCGTGATCAGCAAACACTTCATCAAAAAAAGAAGCGCATGAAGCAGGAGCAAATGATATTCAGGTTATTCCTGTTCACCATACCGGTCAACTTCGTGTTCGACTACCTCTATTATTTCGGGGGGTCGCAGTCGCTCACCTCCGTACTAAGGATCGGATGGAACCTGTTCATCATCCTGCATTGCCTGCTTACGCAAAAGAAATTACAGGCGCCCCGGAACAACCTGTTGTATTTCCTGCTCAGTTACTGGGCGGTGCTTATCCTGTTCTCCTCCAATATTTCCGCGTCCGTCATCGAATACCTGAAAGTAGCGGTTTCATTGATGTTCTTCCCCATCGCCGCCACCCTTATCAACAGCCACGACCGGTTCGTAAAATTTCACCGGTATACCCTGTATTGCCTGGTGGTCTACGCGTTTTTCGTATTCCTGTCCAACATGTTCGGCATAGGCGATATATCTTATGAAAGCGAAGACGATGACGTGTTCAAAACAGGCCTGGGCGACGCGAAACTGTATCCGCCCGCATTTCTGGTGGGACTGATCCCATTTTACCTCAGGCAAAAAATCGTGACCCGGAAAATCTTCTGGATCATCATCGCTTTCATCAATTTTTCCCTCCTGCTGCTCTCGCTGCGCAGAACCACCCTTATCATTATCGCGTTGCTTATCTCCCTGTTTTTCCTTTTCGCCGGGCATATCGGGAAACTGTTCAAAGTACTGGCGCTGGCCGCAATCCTGCTCGCCGTAACCTTCCCCCTCTACGAAGAAGCGCTGACGAAGAGATTAGAAATCAGGAGCAATGTGTATTCGGAAGAATATACCGTAACCCAGGAAGGACGGTACATGGAACTTGGCTATGTGCTGAACGACTTTGAACAGAACCGCTACGCGCCCGTACCGCACCTGCTGGGTAAAGAGGCCTTCAACACCATCGACAATTATGGGTTTTACAAACCCAGACCCATACATGTTGATTACACGTACATCTTCTTCAGCTCCGGTCTGCTGGGACTGATCCTATACCTCGTTTTTGTGTTCCGCATCCGGAAGATGGCCGTATTCTACCGTTCAAAAATCAAAAAACTTGTGCCGAAAGATTATTTCGCGGCGTTCCATGCCCTGTTTATTGTATTCCTGCTGGTGGGATTATCCGGGAATGTATGGGCCATGACCTACCGCATGTACATATTCAGTGTAATGGGCTCCTTCATAGGTTATTTCAGAATGCACTACCAGGAAACACTTTACCAGGAACAAGCATTACCCTTTCCGCATACCACAAATACTTTTCTGGACAAATACAGATTAAGCCTTTAAAAAAGTACCACAACCAAGATAGACAGACCAATTGTTAACCCCTAAAGTAAATTCCGTATGAAAAGTCCGAAAAAACTCCTGATCCTCTCTCCTTATCCCCACACCAGCGGCGGCGTAAGCTCTTATGTAAAAGCGTTGAAAGGTAACTGGAGCGTGGAAGAAAACTATTTTTTCAGAGGAAACGCAGGCAAAGGGAAACTGAAAAGAATAGCGTTTACCATTGAGCGTTACCTCAGCTTCGCGTTGGAAGCCTTCTTTAATCCATCCTGTAAAGCGATCCTGGTGAACACCTCGATGGATAAAAAAGCTTTTAAACGCGACAGGATTTTTATCCTTCTTTCCAAACTGTCTTTCAAAAAAGTGTTTGTGTTCATACACGGATGGAACCAGGAATATTTTGAAAAAATCCCCCAACAACAACTTAATGTATTTTTCAAGGCCGATAAACTGTTCGTATTGAGTAAGGACTTCAAGAAGCAACTGGAAGAACGCGGTTGCCAAAAGAAGATTATTGTGGAAACCACGGTTGTAGACAGAAAATTCATCTCCCATTTCCCGCTTCCGGAAGCGGAACACATCCAGGGTTCGAGGTTTCTCTACCTGGCGCGGCTCGAAAAAGAGAAAGGTATTTTATTGCTGCTGAACGTATTTCAACGCCTGAGCCGGCAATACCCGCATATTCATTTAGATGTGGCCGGCTTCGGCTCACTGGAAGAATCCGTGAAACGAACCATCAGCGCTTTCAACAACCCCAACATCCGTTTCCATGGTTTGGTGGAAGGCGAAACCAAAACGACACTCTTCCAGCAGTCGAACATTTTTGTGCTTCCCACTTCGCACGGCGAAGGAATGCCCATCAGCATACTGGAAGCGATGGCCGCTGGTCTGGCTGTAATCACGACCCATGCCGGCGCGCTCGGCGATTTCTTCCAGGATGAGAAAATGGGTTTCAAAATGAAACGCGCCACCATGGATGAACTGGAGGAAAAGATGACCGCCGCCATAGAAATGGGCAATGTGGGAGAAATGGGCGAATACAACTACAAGTTCGCACGCACCCATTTCACCGTGCAGAAAGTAATTGAAAGACTCGAAAACGAAATCTGGGAACCAGCCGCCGATCAACCTAAACCTTCTTTCGCATGAAAACTAAATCCATTGAAATGATCCTTGAAAAACTACTTCAACAGGCGCGGGAAAACGACTACAGGGGCATAGACCCAAACGACTACGCCGGCGCCAAACTGCGCGTACCCGGTAAACTCGCGCCGAAAATTTCGTTCCTGAACAAAGTATCGCCGATTAACTTCAGGAGTTTACTGGGCATAGGGCCATCGGAAAACTCCAAATCCAACGCGCTCTTCCTTCATGCCATGGCCAACTACGACCATGTGCGCTACGAGCAGGAAATCAACAAACTGATCGCCTGGTTCAAAGCAAACAAGAGCAACGAATTCACGGATTTCTCCGTAGGATTCGCTTTTGAGATGACGCTCTCCCGTTACAGTTCCGGTCCGGGAAAAACCTCGCTCATCATCAGCCTGTTCACCATGTACGCATTCCTTGCCAGCTACAGGAAACGTCAGGATCCCGAACTGCTTCACATGATCCTTTCTTTCGAAAACATTCTCCATACGCAATGGATGAAGTTCGAGTCCGAAACGGAATGCTGGTATTCGTACCTGCCTCATCAAAAAGACGAAGTGTATAATGCCACGGCTAAAGTGGGCCGGTTCTATGCGGAGCTCTATGCCATTCAGCCTGAAGAAAGATACAAAACAACCATCGCCAAAATACTGGCCTACCTGGGAAAAGTACAAAGGGAAGACGGCACCTGGGGCTACTCCGTAAAAGCCGGTTACAGCGATAACTTCCACACGGCATTCGTGCTGGAATCCATCTTCCTGATGAACAAAGTAGCCGGAAACGAAGCATCGGAAACCATGTTCAGCAAAGGAATGGACACCTATAAAACACACTGCTTCGATGGTCCCCGTGCCCTGCACTTCCATACCCAACACAAACCCACCGATATCAGAAGCAATATCTTCTTTACCGAAACCAGGGATACCGCCAACGCCATCATTCTTTTCTCCAAAACAGGAGAACTGGAAAAAGCGAAGGAAGTATTGCAATGGACCATACAGCGGTTTTACGATTCAGAAAAAGGCTACTTCCACTTTTTTGAAAACAAAGTGTTCCGCTCCCGGATCAAATACATCCGTTGGCAATCCTGGATGGCGCTCGCTATTTCAGAATACCTCCTGGCTTCCGCGGAACGCATGGTACTGTTGTCGCCGGAACAAGTTCACCACACCAATAAAATGGCGGTATGAAAAAGATCAGGCTATTGCTGTACTACTGTTTCAGTTCAAAACTGCCCAACTCCTGGTTCCCCGGAGGGAAATGGTACAATAAGATCAGGCGCGCCAACCTTCGAAGCGTGGTTCCAATTGGGGGAAACACGAAAATTCAGCGGGGCGTGTACATCGGATCCGGTAACAATGTAACCATTGGAAGTAATTGCCAGGTGAACGAAAACACCAGGCTCGACAATGTACGGATCGGAAACCATGTGATGATCGCTAGAGAATGTATCGTACTCGGCAAGATGCACGAAAACAGTTCCGCGGCACTCCCCATGAGTGAGCAGGGCGTGAAACCCGTTCAACCCACCATCATTGAAGATGATGTATGGCTGGGCCTGCGGGTGATCGTAATGCCCGGCGTCACCATCCGGAAAGGATGCATCGTGGCCGCGGGCGCCGTGCTTACCAAAGACACGGAACCCTATGGCGTTTATGCCGGCGTACCCGCCAAAAGAATCAAAAACAGGAACCACGCATGAAAGACAAACTAAAATACGGCACCCCCGCTAGAACCGTAGTGGACTATTTCCACTTCTTCTACCTGGGACTGGCCAATCATTTCTTCAATAAGATACCCAGCTATTTTATCCGGAAAATGATTTACCGGCACCTGTACCGCATGAAGATCGGTAAGCATACCAATATCCAGATGAACGTACGCGTGTACGCGCCCTGGAAAATAAAAATCGGCAACAACTGCTCCATCGGGCACGACAGCCTGCTCGACGGCAGAAGAGGCATTCATATCGGTGACAATGTAGACATCGCCGGTTATGTGCGCATCTTCACCCTCGGGCATAACCTCAACGATCCGGGTTACGCTACGCTCGGCGCTCCCGTGGTCATAGAGAACGAAGCCAGCATTTTTACGGGCGCCTACATCCTTCCCGGCAAAACAGTGAAACGCGGTTCAGTTCTTGCATTGGGGGCCGTGCTTACAAAAGATACGGAGCCATGGGGCATCTATGGCGGAAACCCCGCGCAAAAGATCAATACCCGGAAAATAGAGCAGCTTACCTACCAACGCAACTACAAAAGATATTTCCATTAAAATCAGCGATCCATGAAGCACCAACCCCGAAAGATCCTTATCGACATCAAACATCCGGCGCAACTGAACCTCTTTAAAGGACTGTCTAAAGAATTGTCCACCGCCGGCTGGGACGTTACCATCAGTTACCTCGGCAGGGGCAAACTGCCGGCCATCATTCAGAAAGAATACCCCGGATTCAACAACATCCAGGTCGGCGCCAGCCATGGCAGCAAATGGTCCATCTTCTGGGAAGGCAACGTGAAACGTACGTTCCGGTTTTTCCAACTCATAGGGAAAAACAAATACAATATCTGTATTTCAGCAAGCAGCGTGCCGCTGGCCTTCGCCGGGTTCTTCGCCACCACGCCGGTGATCCAGTTTTACGATGATCCGGAAAGAAAAAGAATCAACCAGCTCAACGCGCTGCTCTCCAAAAAAATATTCTTTCCTCCGGTAGTAACCGCATCCAAAAAAGTGGGCGTTTTCAATTGCCTCAAAGAATGGAGTTACCTCAGTCCCGACAGGTTCACGCCTTCTACCGAAATACTGGAAACCTATGGGCTGGAAAGCAAAAAATACATCTTCATCCGTGAAGTGAGTAATAAGTCTTTCAACTATTTCAACCAGCAGGACGCCATCGTGCAATCCTTTGCGCACAAAATACAACCGGGCACAAAGGTGGTATTGTCGCTGGAAGACAAATCACTTGTGGACAAATACCCCAAAGACTGGATACTGCTCAAAGAACCCGTTGGCGATATCCATTCCCTGATTTACCACGCCGCCGCCGTCATTTCTTCCGGCGACAGTATGGCTCGGGAAGGCGCCATGCTCGGCGTGAAAAGCGTGTACTGCGGTATCCGTGAAATGAAGGCCAACCTGTTGCTGGAGCAGGAAGGCTTGTTGGTGCACCTGCCTATGGATACCGGCATTGACACCATCAACAAATTCATCCGACATCCATATAGCGCGGAAGAACAAATCTCCATCCGGGAAAAACTGAAAGCGAAATGGACGGATATGGTAGACTTCATGACAACACAAATCAATACCTATAAAAAATAACAGCAATGCGAATTTCAATCTTTGGACTAGGATATGTAGGATGCGTAAGTATAGGCTGCCTCGCGAAGAACGGACATACAGTTGTAGGCGTTGATGTGCAGGAACAAAAAGTAGAACTCATCAACAACGGCGTTCCCACCATCGTGGAGAAAGACATCGACGAAATCATCAGAACCGAACATGCCGCGGGGAAAATCAGCGCCACCACCGATTACCTGAAAGCCGTTACCACAACCGAAACCAGCATCATCTGCGTGGGTACGCCTTCTTCCGAAACTGGTCAGCTTAACCTGGATTACCTTTTTCGTACCGCGGAACAGATCGGCGAAGCCATTGCTCAAAAAAACGAATTTCATACCGTAGTTATCCGGAGTACCGTCATGCCCGGTACCAACGAAAGAGTAGCCGCCATTATAGCGGAACATTCCGGGAAGAAAAAGAATGAAGCATTCGCCGTGGTGTCTAACCCGGAGTTTCTGCGCGAAGGCTCCGCCGTGAGTGACTATTATAATCCCGCCATTACGGTGATCGGCAGCGACCACCAGCCTTCCATTGAGAAAATATCCTCGCTGTACAAGGACATAAAAGGAGAGATCATCATCACGGAAATTAAAGTGGCCGAACTGATTAAATACGTGAACAACTCTTTTCATGCCCTGAAAATCACTTTCGCGAACGAAGTAGGGAATATCTGTAAAGCATTGAATATAGATTCGCACCCCTTGATGGAACTGTTCTGCAAGGATACGCACCTGAACATTTCCCCGGCTTATTTTAAACCGGGCTTCGCTTACGGCGGCTCCTGCTTACCAAAAGACCTGAAAGGACTCGCCACCCTGGCGCACGATCATTACCTCACTTCTCCCCTGCTGCAAAGTATTCACCATTCCAATGAGCACCAGAAACAGGTTGCGTTTGACATGATCGCCAAAACGGGAAAGAAAAAAATCTGCTTTATCGGGCTCAGTTTCAAAGAAGGTACCGACGACCTTCGTTACAGCCCTTCGGTTGACCTGGCCGAAAAACTGATCGGCAAAGGATATACCCTTTCGATTTACGATAAGAACGTGCACCTCTCCAAACTTGTAGGCGCCAACAAAGCATTCATCAACCACCACCTGCCGCACTTGTCGGAATTGGTTTGCGATGAGCCCGCGAGGGCCATCTGCCAGTCTGATGTAGTACTCATCAACCACAGGAACTTCGACCTCGCCGCACACCGCGAACTGCTGAAAGACAAAATCGTCATCGACCTGGTGCGCGTGAAAAGCGATGTGGCTCAACTGAACTATCAGGGTATTTGCTGGTAAACAACAAAAGAAAAATATGAACAAGATCAACAACAACCACGACCCGCCAAAGCGGAAGCGCATTGAACTAAACCATATTCTCTGAAAAGCGACAAATCCAATATACATGATCCGATCAGACCGAAAACTCAGTTTTATATACGCCTCCACCGATTTTATGATCCTGACGGGCGTATTTACAGGCTTTCATGTTTTCTTTAAAGGCTTTACATTTCTTGAGAACCATCTGCTTTACCTCACCACCATCGTGCTCACCTGGTTCTTCGTTACTTCCAGGAACAAGGTGTATTACGTTAACCTGCATACGAGCCTGAAAAAACGGTTCCGTAATGATGTAAAAAGTCATGCGGAGTTTATGGGCGCCATCGCGTTGTTCTTCCTGGTCTTCAACATTCCTTCCGGTTACACCAAACCGCAGTTCCTCACCATTATGCTTTCGTTCCCGGTGATTGATCTTACGCTGAACTACATCCTGTACAAAGCGGTGATCAGGCTGCGCATCAATGGGAAGAATGTGAGAAGAACCATCATTGTAGGGGCCGGAAGAGTAGGTCGGCAGTTGGATGGTTATTTTGAAGAAAACCCCGACCTGGGTTACAAAGTGGTGGGATTCCTGGACGATGAAGCGCCACAATCGGAAGACGCCCGCGTACTGGGTACCATCGCCGAATTTGATGCCATACAGAAAGTACACCGGGCGAATGAAGTGATCATCGCCATCCCCACGCACCTGGATGAGAAGATACAGTTTATCGCCGACCGCGCGGACTTCCACGGCATGCGCATCAGGATGATTCCCGACTACTTTCGGTTGTTGGGAAGAAGCTACAAAACGAACAATTTCGGGGAAATGCCCGTGATCAACATCAGGGAAGTATCGCTTGACAAGTTTCGTTACGCGTTGCTCAAACGCTGCTGCGACGTGGCCTTCTCGTCCTTCGTACTGTTGATGCTGGCGCCACTCTTTATTGTGTTGGGCATTCTTATTAAACTGGAATCGAAAGGACCGGTTTTCTATTTCCCCACAAGGCTTGGCAAAGGGGGAAAACCCTTCCGCGTGTACAAGTTCAGAAGCATGTACCAGAACGATGCTTCGGGTACACAGTCGACCACCAAAGACGATCCGCGCATCACCAGGATCGGTAAGTACATCAGGAAATACAACCTCGATGAACTGCCGCAGTTCCTGAATGTGTTGGTGGGCGACATGAGCGTGGTGGGCCCCCGGCCGCACCGGGTGTTCCTGAATGAAGTGATGCAAAACGAAGTGGACCATTACATGGTGCGCCACTACCTGAAACCCGGTATTACCGGCTGGGCACAGGTGAACGGCTGGCGCGGCCCCACGGAAACCAAAGAACAGCGCGACAACAGAACCGCCTGCGATCTTTGGTACGTGGAGAACTGGACCCCGCTGCTCGACCTTAAGATCATTTACCTGACGGTGTTTGGAGAAAAAACCTACAAAGCCGCTTTCTAAAAGGAATGGTGCCTCAGTTGGGGCACCATTTTCTTTTAAACACTAAAAACAATATAAAGGAACAAAAGCGAAGAACACTTAATCCTCCGATCCTCCCCCGTTCAGGAAGATGTTGTACGCTACCGCAACACCAAACATCTTTAAGCGTGCAGCCGTCAATCCAGAGGTTGTGCCCCTGTACCAGGCTGATACATCGAACTTTCCGCCAAAACTATAGCCCACAACCGGTGTATAAGCAAAAGTGTTATAGTCCTTTCCTACCAGGAGCCATCCAATCTGCGGCTCTACAAAAAAGCCGGCGGTGGCTTCTTCTTCTTTCACAAAATTATACCTGAAGCCGGTTTGCAGCGTGAGTACTTCTTTGGTTTTGAAAAGACCCGTAGCTAATTTTTCAGGTTTCGCGGCATGCAACATATAGTCCATGCTCATCGTGTAGAAAGCCCTGTCTCCGATCTGGGCCGCGCCTTTCAATAAAAACCCGTATCCCTGGTTAAAGTCGCGCGTGAAAGTTTTATTCATGGGCACGGCGGTTTTTACTTCCAGTCCAATGTACGGGCCATGCGCGAATTGCGCTTTCAGCTCTCCATGTACTAGTCCTGCCGCGACACCGCAGGCCATAAGGGTTTTGTGTATTTTCATCGGGTTGAATTTAATATAAATACGGTGCGCTAAACTACTCAAAACTATTCACGGAAACCAGTAAATCACCCCTTAAAAAACGCTCGTTTACCATACATTTTTTACCGATCCTGATTAAGTAAATTCCCCTACTAAATATTGTTCTTTTATTAAGATGCAAGCCATAGAACTAAACCCGTGAACCATTATATTCGTGGCATGAAAAATTTCCTTCTGCCGCTGATTATTATTTCGATACTGCTCATCACCGGATGTTCGAGAAAAATCATTCCGGAGCAACCGCCCCTGGAGGCTGTGGCACAGGATTCCATTCCACTTTCTGAAATAGACATCCCCGTGCACATCGCGTTGAAACCATTGTTCGCGATGGCGGAAAAGCAGGTGGAGAAAGTATATACCAGTCCGGGATGGCCCACACAATTTATCCAGGATGGCTGTGATACCAAATACCAGTACCACTTCAGAAGAGGACCACTCAAAATAAAAGCTTACGGCAATTCGGTTGAACTGGGCTTCACCGGTTTTTACAAAGTGCGGGGCAGCCAGCGCGCCTGCATCGGCACCACGCCCGTAACTGCCTGGACGCCACCCTGCAGCTGTGGCTTCAATGAACCGGAAAGAAAAGTGGAGGTAGGCTTCAAAGCCAATTTCTCCATACTCCCTGATTATACGTTGCAGAATTATATTGAAAGAATGGAACCCAGGCCCATCGATAAATGCGAGATGTGCTTCGTAAAATATGATGTCACCAAAACGGTGATGGATGCCCTGAAACTTCAACTCGACAGTTCCAGGATTTTTCTCCAGGATACGCTTTCAAAAATTAAACTCCGCCCCTACTTTCAACAAGTGTGGGACCAGTTACAACGCGACTGGCCCCTGTATGGCCTGGGTCACCTGCGCATTCAACCGGAACGGATCCGCGTGAGCAGCCTCGTGGCCCGGAACGATTCGCTCCACCTTTCGTTCGGTGTAAGCGCCCGCCCTGAGATCAGTTTTGAAGAAAAACCCGTTCGCCAGACCGGCCTTCCCAACCTCAGCGATTTCACGCCCAAAAGCGGGTTCCGCATCCACCTCGACGCACAACTGAACTACGACTCCCTGAGCAAGCTGGTAACCGAACGAGTAAAAGGACAACGCATCGACCTCGACAATGGCCCGGTGAAAAAATACATGATCATGGATGCCGTGAAAGTGTACGGCTCCAATAAAAACCTGGTGCTGCAACTCAGCTTCAGCGGTTCCGACAAAGGCGTACTCTACCTTACCGGTAAACCCACCTACTCCCGCGACAAAAAATTGCTGGAAGTGAAAGACCTCAATTATGACCTCCGCACCAAAGATTTTGTACTCAAATCGGCCAAGTGGCTCTTCAGTAATAAGATTCTAACCGAACTTAAAAAATACGCCAGCTTCGATGCCTCGCCTTACCTCGCGCAACTGACGGAGATCGCCGGGAAAGGCATGAACAGGAAGATCAACGAGAACATTTCGCTGAAAGGCGGGTTGAAAGATTTTTATATCGGCGGCATCTATCCGCTGAATGAATACCTCCGCATCCGGACTTCCTGCGAAGGCGATGCCGATATTATGGTGAAGTTTTAGTGGCGAAAGAGAATTTTTTCTGTGCGATGTAGCTGGTCACCACTACCACTACCACCGTACAAAGCTGTGCAATGGTAGGATAGATACCACATATCTCCACCAGCAGTTTCAACATCAGGTAATTGAGTACCAGGTTGAAAAGGCAGACCATAAAATAGCGGAACAACTGTATCCTGGGGTGAATATTCGATTCACTGAAAACCAGGTAACGCATCAGGATGAAGCCAAACAGCACATTAAATACGAAGGAGAAGAACAAGGCTGCGACGTGCGCCTTAAACGCGTAGAATCCGAGGTCAAGTTCCTGCTCCCAAAGTACATATTTAAATACGACGTAGTAAATGGCAAGTCCCAGCACCATATTTACGCCCCCGCAAACCGCGTAGCGGAAAGTCTGCAGGTTCATGATCCGCCGGAAAGGGGGATGAAAAAAGTCGATAAGTGGAAGAACAAGGTTCTGAACTTGGTTGCGCATCCGGGCCTGAATTATTGGTTACTCCCGGCAAAGATAATTATTGGAAATATGAACCGCTTGTTAAAAACAGGAGATATTTCCCACTTCTCCCTGAAATCGTACTTTTGCCCGGATAAAAACAGCGGAATGAGCATCATTAAAGCGATCAGATCGGCTACGAAAAGCGCGTTAAAGGAATTATACGGTATCGATTGCCCGGAAAAAGACATCCAGGTAAACCAAACGAACCAGGGATTTGAAGGAGACTACACCGTGGTACTTTTTGCCTGGGTGAAACAACTGAAACAATCACCCGATGCCCTGGGCAAAGCTTTGGGAGAAAGACTCATGGAGCAGGAACCCTCTCTGGTAGCGGGTTTCAATATTGTAAAAGGCTTCCTGAACCTTTCGTTGCCCGAAACCTGGTGGACGAAGTTTTTACATGACAGTTACAGCATCGCCGATTACGGCAAAGCGGCCGCTTCCGGCAGAAAGGTGGTCGTGGAATATTCTTCACCCAATACCAACAAACCCCTGCACCTGGGGCATCTCCGGAACAACTTCCTCGGCTGGTCGGTAGCTGAAATATTAAAAGCGAACGGACACGAAGTGTTTAAAACCTCCATCGTGAACGACCGTGGCATACATATCTGTAAGTCGATGCTCGCCTGGCAGCGGTTTGCCAATGGCGCCACTCCCGCTTCAACAGGCATCAAAGGCGATCACCTGGTGGGCGATTACTACGTGCAATTTGAAAATGCCCTGAAGGAGGAAACCACTCCCGTGCTCCAGCAAATAATGGCTGGTGATCTTACTGCCGTGCAGGAAGCCGACCGGGAAAAAACCGGTGTATTCCTTACGAAACTCAGAGCAGCAACACTTCCCCCGGAAAAGCAGGAGGAAATTAAAGCGGAACTCAAAGAAATCGCGAGAAACAATACCCCCATCATGCGTGAAGTGCGGGCCATGCTCCTGAAATGGGAAGAGGGCGACCCCGCCACACTCGACCTTTGGAAGAACATGAACCAATGGGTGTACGACGGCTTCGCGGTCACCTACAACAAAATCGGCTCCGATTTCGACAAAACCTACTACGAGAGCGGTACCTACCTGCTCGGCAAACAATACGTGGAAGAGGGGCTCGCCAACGGCGTCTTCTTCCGTAAACCAGATGGCAGCGTATGGATAGACCTTACCGCCGAAGGATTAGACGAAAAGCTCGTCCTCCGCAAAGACGGCACGTCCGTATACATCACCCAGGACCTGGGACTTGCTAACCTGAAGTACGAGGACTACCGGATGGACGAAAGCATTTACGTGATAGGCGACGAACAGAACTACCACATGAAAGTGCTGAAGCTCATCTGCCAGAAGCTCAACCTCCCGAATTCAGCCGGTATCAACCACCTCTCCTATGGCATGGTGGAACTCCCCTCCGGTAGGATGAAGAGCCGCGAAGGCACCGTGGTAGACGCCGATGACCTGGTAGCAGAAATGGAAGCCGTCGCGGCCCGCCATACCACAGAACTGGGCAAGGTGAAAGATTTTACCCCGGAAGAACTGGAAGACCTTTATAACCTGATCGGATTGGGCGCTCTCAAGTTTTTCCTCCTCCGTGTGGATCCTAAAAAACGGATGGTATTCAACCCCGAGGAATCCATCGACTTCCACGGCTTTACCGGTCCATTCGTGCAATACACACACGCCAGGATCAAATCCATTTTGCGGAAGGAACAACCCACCGGATCACTCTATTCAGGGCCATTGTTTCCTTTGGAGAAGGAACTGATCGTTCAACTGGAACAGTATTCTTCCATCATAGAGCAGGCGGGTCAGGAAATGAATCCTTCGCTGATCGCAAATTATGTTTTCCACCTGGCGAAAACATTCAACTCGTTTTATGCCGAACATTCTATTGGTAACGCAGAGAATCCGGAGAAAAAGGAACTGCGGCTTCAACTGGCCCTGATCACCGCAACGGTGATCCGTTCCGGTATGGGATTAATGGGCATCAGGGTTCCTGAACGGATGTAATTCATCGAATCATTGATCCGCATCAACAGCAGATAAGTGTTTCCTCTATACGTTCCGGAATACCCCTTAAATCAAGTTAAATTTATCAGATAGCGCACAAAATCAGTGCGCTATTTTATTTTCCGGATGCGCACAAAGTGTAATCTTTACACTGTTGACGCAAGTATCCGGTATCCGAAAAACCAAGAAAGTCCAATATCCTGAAAACCGCTGTCCAATTCTTATGAAAACCCGTTGATCCAATGCCCGTTTGAAAGATCCACCCAATGGAAACAGTCCAACCCGGACTTGCCCGACCACCAAATCTTACACCCCGCCCCTGGCGGGGTATTTTTTTGCCCCTTCCTCTCTTTCATCCCCCATCTTTCAGGCGCTTATTTAAGTACGATAGCGGCTAATGGTGGAATCTGCACTTTTATTTTGTACCATTTTTCTTTTTTGTCCACTACTTCCGATATGATCTGCACATTGTACACATCGCCCGTTCCACCGAATCTTTTCTCATCGCTGTTGAATATTTCTTTCCAATCCTGCTTGTCTTTAACGTGCACTTCCCAATCAAACCGCGGTTCGGGTAACATGTTCAGGATCACGAGCACATCATCCTTACCGTGTGTTCCTTTTCTTTTAAACACAACGATGCATTCGTTTCTATGGTTAAGGTCCACCCATTCGAACCCATCAGGATGAAACTGCTTCTCATACAAGGCCGGCTCGTTCCGGTACAATTTATTCAGTTGACTCACACAATCCTTCAATCCACTGTGCGCATTGTATTCCAACAGGAACCAATCGAGTTCCCTATGGTAATTCCATTCGGAGGTTTGTCCGAACTCGTTGCCCATGAACAGCAATTTTGCTCCGGGGTGCATAAACATATAGGTGTACAACACCCTCAGGTTCGCGAACTTCTGCCATTCATCCCCCGGCATTTTATACAACATCGGCGATTTTCCATGCACCACTTCATCATGGCTCAGCGGGAGCATAAAGTTTTCGTCGTAGAAATACATCATACTGAACGAGAACTTATTCTGGTAATGGTTCCTGTAATAAGGATGCATCTTATAATAATCCAGTGTATCGTGCATCCATCCCATCATCCATTTCATGCCGAAACCAAGTCCACCCTGGAAAGTTGGTTTGGATATCCCCGGCCAATCGGTGGCTTCCTCCGCGATGGTTTGCACATCAGGGAAATCACGGTACACCGTTTCGTTCAGGTCCTTGATAAAAGCGATGGCCTCCAGGTTACCGTCACCGCCGAATTCGTTGGGTTCCCACTGCCCTGCTCCCCGGCTGTAGTTCAGTTTCAGCATAGATGAAACGGCATCTACCCGTATACCATCGATGTGAAAGTATTCCAGCCAGAAACGCGCGCTGCTGATCAGAAAAGATTTGACCTCTCCCCTCTTATAATTGAAGATATAAGAGTTCCAATCCGGATGGTAACCTTTACGCATATCCGCATACTCGTAGGTGTGCGCACCATCGAACATGAACAGGCCATGCGCGTCATAAGGAAAATGTGAAGGCACCCAATCGAGTATCACGCCAATATCCGCCTGGTGCAGCAGGTCAACGAGTTTCATAAACCCCTGCGGATCTCCAAACCTTGATGTTGGCGCAAAATAACCCGTACCCTGGTAACCCCAGGAACCATCGAATGGATGTTCCATCACCGGCATAAACTCTACATGGGTGAACCCTGTTTCCTGCAGGTACGGCACCAGTCTTTCCGCGATCTGCTCGTATGTATTGTACGATTCTTCGTCGTTCGGATCAGGACGCATCCAACTTGCGAGGTGCATTTCATATACGCTCCAGGGCGCGTTCAGGCTGTTGTGCTTTTTTCTTTTCTCCATCCATTCACCATCGTTCCATTCATAGTGGAGGTCCCAGGTTATGGAAGCGGTGCTCGGTCTTTTCTCCCAGAAATGAGCAAATGGATCACCTTTATCCAGTTCAGTGCCGTTATATCCTTTGATAAAGTATTTGTATACTTCACCCAGACCCAGGTCGGGCACGAAGCCCTCCCAAATACCTGATTTCTCCCACCTCGGCGTTAACGGATGCGTGGTATGGTTCCAGTCGTTGAAATTACCTTTCACGGAAACTAAGGTGGCGTTGGGCGCCCATACGGCAAAGTAAATACCTTTGCGGCCAAGCACTTCAATCTCTTTCGACCCCATCAATTCGTACACACTATAGTGGGTTCCAGCCTGGTAATTGGCGATATCTTCCTGGGTAAAAAGAGAATAGTTCCAGACTGGTTTTGAAGTATCAATAAAATTTGACGCTTCATAATTTTTTAACCCGGCCTTTTTACCACGGCTTTTCCTTGCTCCATGCTGATCGTTTCCAGGTGATTGGTTTGTCATTCCGTGCGTTTCGATGAAGATACGAAATAAGGAGTTGCACCATTCTATGCACCACAATTGTATTTCATCGATTCTTCAACCTGCATGGGTCGAGGAAAATATCACCCGAAAAAGTTCCCGGGTGATATTATTAAAATCTGAGGAACAATCTCTTTTAACCAGTGAACAGCTTCGCCAAGCCTGCTCCCTGCATCACTTTTCCCATCATACACATTTGTTTTCATGAATCACCCCTTCTATCGCGGTGGATGAATTATCCTGCGCACAAACATCGGTGGTTTGTGAACACCTGCCGGCAGAACACAAATTTACACCTCCAGTACCATGCCAGACAATAGGTGTTTTAACGGTAAGTAAGGGAGAAAATAACCTAGCGGAGTTCGATCACCAGGGTTTCGAATGGCGCGAGAGAAAGCTTATCCAATGCAACAGTAGCACCTGAAAGCACCTCCAGGCCTGTTTTGTGTGCCCCTATCCTTTCTGAAAAACGCGCTGTGGAAAGGTCAACCTTGTTCTTTCCTGTATTCGCAGCAATCATCACAGTTTTGTTTTCATCGTACCTAAAATACACGTACACGCCATTTTCCGGCACATACTGCATTAGTTTTCCATGCTGCAGCGCGGGTGTTCGTTTCCGGTAACCGGCGAGCTTTCTTACCAATTCAAAAGCGCTGTTCTCTGCCTGCGTTCTGCCTTCTTTCCTGAATTTATCCACCTTATCGTTCTTCCAGCCACCTGGAAAATCTTCCCGAACGGCGTCGTCTGAAGGATTTTTAAAGTTCTTCATCAGAATTTCCGTGCCATAATACAATTGCGGTATACCGCGCAGGGTAAGCAACCAGGTAATGCCCATTTTATATTTGGCGGAATCCTCACCAATTACGGAAACGAAACGATCGAGATCGTGGTTATCGAGGTGCAGACAGTGCTTATAAGGATCTTCATAGAGAAAATCCTGTGCGAGCGTGGTGTACAATTTAGTGAGCCCTTCGGTCCATGCATCGGGTTGATTAAGTGCGCTCATCATGGCGAAATATACCTGAAAATCCGTTGCGCCCGGCAGGTTAGAAGAAAAAGAAATGCCTTTCATTTTATTCTTCGTAAAAAAAGCCTGGTTGGGCACGCCATGCACCCATGTTTCGCCGAAAAGCCCCAGTTGCGGGTATTCGTTCAGCAATTCGGCATTGCAACGGTTCATAAATTCCAGGTCGTTGTAAGCATAGGTATCAATGCGCCAGCCATCCAGCCCGAACATTTCGGTGCTCCATATCGCGTGCTGGATAAGGAATTCAGCCAGGTAAGGATTTTTCTGGTTGAGGTCGGGAAGATTGTGGGTGAACCAGCCATCACTCATGGTGCGGGCATCTTCTTTTGACGCATAAGGATCCATCAGCGTCTGGTCCTTGTACGACGTATTTCTGTAAGGCGACCATTGGTGGATCCAGTCTTTCATGGGCAGGTCAAGAATGAACCAGTGCGTATAACCCACATGGTTATACACGGCATCCTGGATCAGTTTCATGCCTTTTTTATGAACAGCGTCAGCCAGTTCAAGGTATGCCTTGTTCCCGCCTATCCTGCGGTCCACAGTATAATGATCCGTGAACCAGTAGCCATGAAACCCACTGAGTGGGCGTCCCCCTTCTTCTTTAGCGGGCATATCGTTCTCAATCACCGGGTTGAGCCAAAGTGCGGTAACACCAAGATCGTCCAGGTAATCCAGTTTTTGCTGAATGCCTTTGAGGTCGCCGCCATGTCGGGCAGAAGGAATGGCGCGGTTACAAACCGTATCGTACATACCCGGAACAACATCATTGGAAGGATCCCCGTTGCTGAAACGGTCGGGCAAAACGAGGTAAATAAAATCCGATGCGTCCACGCCTCTGATACGCGTTTTACCATTGCCCGGATCGCGGGGCATCAGCGTATAAGGAACAGTCACATGTTTTCCGCCTGCCATCATTTTAATGGGAAAGGTACCGGGCTTCACGTTCTTATCAAGTACCAGGTCAATTACCAGGTAATGCGGATTCTCCAGCAAGGTGATTTTTTTCACCTGAACCCCGGGGTATTTCACCTGTACATTTTTGGGTGAAAGCACCGTATCGGCATGAACAAGTAACTGAAGCGAACCCCGCTTCATACCTACCCACCAGTTGGTGGGATATACGTCGGGCATTTGCGCGAAACAAAAACTGGCATGGAGCAGCAGCAGGGCGATCAGTATCTTTTTCATCTGTTATTGTTCAAGTGGAAGTTTAACTTTTTTGCCATCCGCGACAGCAAGGCAGAACAGGCCGGAAAGTATCATGGATACGCCGCCGATCACTAATGCGAAGATGGACGAACTGTCGAAGAATGTTTCCAGCAGGAAACCGAGTATACCCGCGGCCACAATCTGAGGGATCACAATAAAGAAATTAAACACCCCCATAAAGTACCCCATTCTTTCCGGCGGAAGCGAGCCGGCCAGCATGGCGTAGGGAATGGATAAAATACTCGCCCATGCGATACCTACACCGATCATGGACACCAGCAACATATTGGGATCTGAAATAAAATAGATGGAAATTAAGCCGATGCCCCCAGCCATGAGGCAAAACAGATGGGTGAGCTTCCTGCTTGTACGTTTCACCAGCCAGGGCAGCGCCAGCGCAAAAACCGCCGCCACGCCATTGTATACGGCAAAACAAACGCCTACCCAATCCGCGCCTTCATTGTACAAAGCAGAAGTGGTATCCGTTGTTCCATATACATGGCTCGTCATTGCTCTCGTCGTATAAATCCACATCGCGAACAACGCGAACCAGGAAAAGAACTGCACCACCGCAAGTTGCAGCATGGTCTTAGGCATCTGGAAAATCCCTTGAAACGACTCCTTCAGGCCACTGAAAACCGAAGCCTTCCTGTTCTCCTCTTTCAATTGTTCCAGGTTCTCCGGCGGGTATTCCTTCGTGGTGAATACGGTGTACATCACGGCGCCCAGGAATGCCAGGGCCCCCAGGTAAAACGACCACTTTACGGAATCGGAAATCTCACCTTCTGGTGCAGTGTTTTTTACACCGAAATAATTCGTGAAAATATACGGCAGCATGGAAGCGATGACCGCGCCAGTACCTATAAAAAAACTCTGCATCGCGAAGCCGGAAGTGCGTTGCTCATCCGGCAACAGATCACCTACAAATGCGCGGAAAGGCTCCATGGAAATATTGATGGAAGCATCCAGCAGCCACAACAATCCCGCGGCCATCCAGAGTTCGGAGGAATTGGGCATCAGTATCAGACCAATGCTGGCAAGGATGGCCCCTACGAGGAAGAAAGGCCTTCTGCGTCCCAGCTTCGGATGCCAGGTTCGGTCACTATAATAGCCTATGATGGGCTGTACCAGCAAACCCGTTACCGGGGCGGCGAGCCATAGAATCGCGAGTTTACTTTCCTCGGCGCCGAGTTTTTCGAAGATGCGTGACACGTTCGCGTTCTGAAGGGCAAATCCAAACTGGATACCAAGGAAACCGAAACTCATGTTGAATACCTGGGAGAATGCAAGCCGGGGTTTGTGGTGCATGGCAATCGTTATTTCTCCCGAAAGATAGGAATAATATGTAAAATATACACATTGTTGAAAATGTTTTGTCTGCTACGTTACCCGGTGGTTATACAGCAGCCTGAGATAGTATTTCCAGGAAGTTTCGTAGAAGCAGCACAGCACCAACGCAATGGCCATCAAAATACCGCCCAGCCACATATTGGGGAAAGTATATAATACAACAATCACACAAAGCAGCCACCTGGCAAACTCCAGGTGAAACACCCAGATCCGCTGTTCCATAATGGCCCCGCAATTAATGAGGGTAACCAGGATCAGCAATACAAACATAAACTGCAACATACCAGAAAGCTGGTGTTCATACAATATGGTCAGGAAGCTGAGGGGAAACATCAGCACCATTTGCCAAACCACATACTGGTTTAGTTTTCCTTTTATATCCGGGCTGTCGTGTTTACTGATTCTGAAGAAATTTTCGGAACGCGTACGTGCATAGTCAGGTATAAGGTCAGGCTTACCGAGCAATAGGGCCATTTTCTTCTTCCAGCCTTTCACAGTGCGCATGGCCACAACAATTTCCGCCCAGAAATGGAAATGTTGCCACAAAAAACTATAACTGTTGAGCGGCCTGGTAAGACCGTATCTGATCTCTACGTCTTTTTCTTCCTGGAAAGTGCCAAAAAGTTTATCCCATATGATCAGCACATCTCCATAATTTTTGTCAAGATATTCCTCGTTGCTGGCGTGGTGAACCCGGTGGTGCGAAGGTGTCACAAATATATATTCCAGCACGCCAAGTTTCCCGATCAGTTGGGTGTGAATAAAAAATGGATACAACCCATGCATTAGCAATATGCTGGTAATCATTTCCGCAGGAAAACCCATTAAGGGGAGAACGGCCCAGAAACCAGTGCGGATAAAGGCCTGGAATACGGTGATCCTTGCAGAAACCGTATAATTAAAGTCCTCGCTCTGGTGGTGCACCACATGCGCCGCCCAGAAAAGGCTCACCTCATGCGCCAGTCGGTGGTACCAGTACCAGATAAAATCCGTGCATATAAATAAGATCACCCACATCACCACCCCGCCACGTATGGAAAAGAATCCGAAATGCTCCTGGATATAACGGTATACAAAATAGAAAGCTCCGGTTACCAACACGTCCAGGAGACGCTCAGCAATGCCTATACTCACATTCGCGATGGAATTATGGAGATTGAATACTTTTTTGTTCCGGCGCCGCGCCACGGCATATTCAAGTACCATGAACAGCAGGAAGAAGGGAATAGCAAAAGCAAGGAGGTTCAACTTCATAGCATCTGTTGTAACACTTAAAAGTCTACAATATTAGTGAACTAAAAAAAGTAAACCAAATAAAAGTCTATAAAAACAATAGACTTTTTAGCATGGATAGCATTTAGTTGAAAACATCCTTCAAGGCCACCTTAGCCGCATGATACCCACACATACCGTGTACCCCGCCGCCCGGAGGTGTGGAAGAAGAGCAGATGTACAATCCTTTTTTACTCGTTTTATAAGGCGAGCGCCGCAGGGCCGGCCGGGTGAACAACTGACCGATATCGATAATTCCCCCATTAATGTCTCCGCCCACGTAGTTTGGATTGTAGGCTTCCATTTGCATGGCGTTCATGGTGTGACGGGCAAGGATTCTGTCTTTAAACCCCGGGGCGAAACGTTCCACCTGCGCTTCAATAATCGCGGTCATATCTTTTGTAGAACCGTTGGGCACATGGCAATAGGCCCAGGCCACCTGCTTTCCTTCTGGTGCGCGGGTGAGGTCGAATACACTTTGCTGGGCCAGGAGCACGTAAGGTTTTTCAGGATGCCCGCCTTCCGAGGCCAGTTTTTCCCCGGCTTCAATTTCACGGAAGGTATTGCCGATATGAATGGTGCCCGCTTTCCGGCAATTTTCGTCTTTAAAAGGTATGGGGCCATCCAGCGCCCAGTCTACTTTAAACACCCCCATCCCATAGCGGTAGCGCTCCAACTGCCATTTGTAGAGGGGCGAAAAAGTATGTCCGGCAATTTGCAGCAGTTGTTTGGGGGTAACATCGAACAATATGGCGTGCGCGGATGGCAGTTGCGAAAGACTTGTTACATACAATCCTGTTTCCACTTTTCCGCCGAGTTCAAGAAAATACTTTAGCAATGCATCTGCTATCGATTGAGAACCGCCTACCGGTACCGGCCAGCCGGAAGTGTGTCCTGCCGTCATCAATACCAGTCCGATCGCAGCTGTCGTAAGATTGGAAAGCGGTTGTATGGAATGTGCGGCCATGCCCGCCCAAAGTCCTTTCGCACGTTCGGTTTGGAAACGGCCGGCGAACTGTTTGGCCGACAGCAGCGCGTTCAGTCCGAAGCCAGCATATTTAAGTGGATGCGCAGGCATTTTAAGCGGACCTAGAATATCATTGATCAGCAAAGGGAAATTTTCAGCGAGGGGAGCGAAAGTTTTTCGGTAAAAGGCGGCGTCTTCCCCGAGTGCAGCAGCGGTTTCTTCAATGGAGTGTTTGAGAAAAGCCGCGGGTTCGTGATCAAAAGGATGCGCCGCTGCGATTTCCGGCTGCACCAATTGCAGGCCAAGCTTGTCAAATGGAATGGTTTTGAAAAAAGGCGAAAGTCCGGCCATAGGATGAATGGCGGAGCACACATCGTGGCGGAAGCCGGGCAGGGTAAATTCAGCTGTTCTCATCCCGCCCCCTATCTCCTTTTTGGCTTCCACCAGCAACACATTTTTCCCTTCACGCTGTAAGGTGATCGCCGCCGCCAGTCCGTTGGGACCTGATCCCACCACCACCGCATCAAAATCCATTTTATGCATCCTGTTGATTTTAATCTACAAGTGAAAATAAAACGTTAGCCGTTGTTTTCATATTTTTTCTTTTCATGGCAGTTGCATACTCCGATATTTTACAAAAGCGGAAAATTTTAGCGGAATTAGCACTGCGCTGGAAGTTCCATTTACAAGTTTATATATCTTTACTTTATGTCGTTAAACTTAGAAACGGATCTCACTTCAGCCCTTAAATCTTTTACTAAAATACCACATGCCTCAATAGAGAAAAATCTACTTCGCCACCTGAGGAATATCAGCTGTAATGCAGACTACATCAGTATTCTACGATTGATGTATGGTTATTACCATCCCCTTGAAAACAAGATAGAAGCTGTACTGGGCAGGGAAGAATCTTCCAGGAAAGCCGCATGGATATTAAAGGATCTGGACATTTTGGGGAACAGATTCCACAACACCCCTTTGTGTATTGAACTTCCTGTTATAACTGATGAAGCAGAAGCCCTGGGTGCGCTTTATGTATTGGAAGGTTCAACGCTGGGTGGTGTGCATATCGCGCAAATGATTGCTAAAAAAATACCCGGAAACCCCGGGTTACCACTCGCCTTTTTTGAAGGATACGGAGCGGATACCCTGGACCGGTGGAAGCGATTTTGCTCGGTGCTGAATGAAAAAAACTTTTCTCCGCGGGAAAAGGAAAAGGCGTTGACAACCGCGGGCCAGACATTTGTGTTATTTGAAAAATGGATAAGGGAAAATGAACCAGGAACAGTTTAGCAAATATGACTCGGAATTCTGTGGAAGTGTTCCCATCCACCTCATCAACGTAATACAACCTTACGGGGTATTGCTGGTGGTGGACATCAACAGCCTTTCCATCATCCAGGTGAGTGAAAACACCTTCCCGCTTTTCGGTGTCTCGGCCATCAACATGGTGGAGAAAAAACTTTCGGAGTTCATCAGCGACAAAGAAATAACGGAGCTGAAAACACACCTTTCCGAAGGCGTTACGGAAAAGCTCCCTTTATTGTGGGAACTGAACGGTGAACGCTATACGCTGATAGCGCACCGGAAAAACAACTGCTTCATCCTGGAGATAGAGAACCTTCCCTCCGGTGGAGGTGAAGATGCGCACTTTGTACGGGTGTTCAGGAAAATCAAAAACGCCATGTCCAACATAGAAGCTGCCGTTTCCACAGAGGCGGCATGTACCGTGGCGGCGGCAGAACTGAAAAAGGTTTCGGGTTTCGATAAAGTGATGATTTACCGGTTTGATGAAGACTGGAACGGGCACGTACTGGCGGAGGCCATGGAAGAAGGAATGGAATCGTATATCGGCTTCACCTTCCCCGCTTCCGATATTCCCAAACAGGCCAGGGACCTGTATCTATCCAACCCGTACCGGTATATTCCCAACCGTGAATACGCTCCGGTAAGGTTGTACCCCGTTATCAACCCCGCTACGGCGACATTCATAGACTTATCAGATTGTAATATCAGAGGGGTAAGTAAGGTGCACCTGGAATACCTGGGCAACATGCGCGTGAATGCTTCCATGAGTACACGTATTCTTTTCAATGGTAAACTCTGGGGGCTCATCGCCTGCCACCACCGCACCGCACGCACCATGAACTATACCATGTGCGCCGTTTTCGAACTGTTATCTGGCATCATCTCGAATAAGATCACTTCTTTGTATAACCGTGAACGTTTGACCAAGGAGGAAAAAGTACACCAGGTGTACAATACCATGGTGGAAGCCCTCTTCAAAACGGGCGACGTACCGGGCAGTTTACTCTTTGGCGCCAAAACCGTCCTCGATCTTTTTTCCGCATCCGGCGCGATACTGTATTTCGGTAACCGGTCTTACAGCGTTGGCACCGTTCCGCCACCGGAAGAAACGGACGACCTCCTGCTTTGGCTGCATACCCGGAAGTTGCGCGCCACCTTGCCCGTTGCCGCACTTTCAGTGGAATACGACAGGGCTGAGCTTTTCCAGGATATAGCCAGTGGCTTGCTGGCCCTTCCATTGAATACGCAGCGGGATGAATACCTTCTGCTCTTCCGGCCGGAAACCGTGCAAACCATCAACTGGGGCGGAAACCCGGAGGAAAGGATTTTCTTTGAAAAAGACATGAGAACCTACCATCCGCGGTATTCCTTCAAACTATGGCAGGAAAATGTAACGGGCGTATCGCTGCCCTGGGAAGATGTAGAACTCAATATAGCCGAAAGTCTGAGAAGCTTAATATTCCAGTATAATGCTGAAAACCCATGATATGAAGACATCCTCCAGAACACAGCAGGAACAGTATATCGTGGCGATCGGCGCTTCAGCCGGCGGCCTGGAGGCCATCCATGAATTCTTCGACAATATGCCGAACGGCACCGGCATTTCCTTTGTGATCATCCAGCACCTTTCTTCCGATCACAAGAGCCTGCTCGTCGAACTTGTGGCGCGTCATACCCATATGCAGGTGTTTGAAGCGAAAGACAATGTGGAACTGAACGGCAATTGCGTTTATGTGATCCCCAACAATAAGCTGATCACGGTTAAAGGGAACAAATTAAAACTCGAAGAAAAGCGTGGCGACAAATCCCCGAACAACGCGGTGGACGTATTCTTTCAATCGCTCGCCAAGGAGAAAAAACAACGGGCCATCGCGGTCATTCTTTCAGGCACCGGTTCCGATGGCACCAGGGGCATTGAATCGGTTAAACGCGGTGGTGGCGTGGTTTTGGTGCAGGAGCCCGACTCCGCCAAGTTCAACGGCATGCCCAACAGCGCCGTACAATCCGGCTATGTGGACCATGTGCTGCCCGTGCAGGAAATGCCCGCGGAAATCATCGTGCACAGCAAACAACAATGGTTGCATTCTGCAGAAGAAGAAATCCTGGATGAAGCCGTGTTACCGAAAATATTCGACCTGATCCACCAGGCGGCGGGCAATGATTTCCATTATTATAAAACACCCACCATCGTGCGGCGCATCCTGCGCCGGATGGCGAAACACAATATAGGAACGGCCGCGGATTACCTGCGGAAACTGGAAAACGATCCTGAGGAATGTATGGCGCTGGGCAAAGATTTCCTGATAGGCGTAACGCGGTTTTTCCGCGACAAAGAAGCTTTTGAACTACTCAAAAATAAATTCATCGCCCCTCTCCTGACCGACAAAGAAGATGGCGACACCGTTAAGGTATGGATCAGCGCCTGCAGCACCGGCGAGGAAGCCTATTCCATTGGGATTCTGTTGAACGAAGTGGCACGGGAACAGCAAAAACACCTCGACATTAAACTCTTCGCTTCCGACCTGGAAGAGGCCAATATTGCCATCGCCTCAAAAGGGGCCTATCCGGAAGCCGCGTTCCAGGAGATGGATTCCACCCTTCGTGACACCTGGTTCCAGCGCAGGGAGAACGGGTTCGTGGTAACCCCGCAACTCCGTAAACAGGTGGTGTTCGCGAAACACAACATCATCAGCGACGCGCCCTTCATTAAGAATGACCTGGTTTGTTGCAGAAACATGCTCATCTACATGAACCCGGCGCTGCAACAGAAAGTGTTGTCTACACTGGTGTACGCGGTAAAAAGCGGTGGCTGTGTTTTCCTTGGTCCAAGCGAAAATGTGGGCGCCATGAAAAAGCACCTGGAGGACATTAGTGAGAAATGGAAAATTTACCGCAAAACCAGTGAAACTACTTTCAACAGCCAGCATCTGTCGTTTATAGCGGCACAGGCGCCTAAAGATATTCCCCGCAGGGAGGATAAGCAACCGGCTGCCGCAAGGCAACCTGTGCTGCAGGAAGAAGTTTTCAGGTTGTTGAGTGAAGAAATAAAAACGGTCTCCTTCTTTGTAGACGACCAGTTCAATATAGCAGAGACCCTTGGCGATTATGGCCAGTTCCTTTCCATGCCCAGGAACAGCCTTAACCTGAACCTCCTGCGCATGGTGCCTTCCGAAGTATCTTTTCTGATCAGCACGGAAACCCGGAAAGCGATCCGGGAAAAGAAGAAAATCGTGATCGCGCCCTTCCATTTCAACAGAAACGGGCAACCGCTTTTGTGGAAGATCGTCATTAAACCCGTGGCGGCACAGGTACTCATCACCATTATTGAACAGGAAATTCAGGATGCTGAAGGACACGTTCCCCCTCCCCTCGTGCTGAATGAGGGCTTTGCCGACAACTACGCGCTGGCGCTGGAAAACGAATTGAGTGAGGCCCGGAAAACCTTGCAGGAAACGGTGGAGAACCTGGAAACCGCCAACGAGGAATTGCAAAGCTCCAATGAAGAACTGCTTTCGGCCAATGAAGAGTTGCAAAGTTCTAATGAGGAACTGCAATCGCTGAACGAAGAACTGCATACGCTGAACGCGGAACACCAACTGAAGATTAAGGAACTGATAGAACTGAACGATGACCTGGACAACTATTTCAGGAGTACCGACATCGCGCAGATATTCCTCGACCAACAGCTCAATATCAGAAAATTCAATCCTGCGGCACTGCAAGTGGTCAACCTGATAGAAGCTGACAACGGGAGGCCATTTACCCATATTTCCCACAACATCCGTTACGATAAACTGAACAGCGATCTGGATGACGTGCTCCGGAACAATTCCCTGGTAGAGAAAGAAATCGCGTTGCAGAACGGCAAACAAATGCTGATGCGCATCATGCCTTATCTCCGGCATGATAAAAAGAACGGTGGCCTTATCCTGAGTTTCGTAGACATCACCGCCATCACGCACCTGAACAATATCGTTAAAGGGGTATTCAATTCCAGCAGAAGCGCCATTCTTGCCTTTAAATCCGTAAGGGACAACCAACATGTGATTACCGACTTCCAGCTGCTCACCGCCAATGACTCCGCCCACAAAATGCTGCACAGCAATGCAGACACGAAAGCGCCGCAACTCCTGAACAAACATTTCCCGCTGCTACAGGAAAACGGACTGTTCCAGCAACTCAGGAAAGTGGTGCAGGAAGATACTTTCTGGCATGGCGATGTTTTTGCCGCGTCCAAACAGAAATGGTATGAGATAACCGCCGTGAAAATGATGGATGGATTTGTGGTGAGTATTGCTGATATCAGCACGAAAAAATCAGCGGAACAAAAACTGAAACAGCATTATACGGAACTGATCGCCACCAAGGATAAACTCAAACAAGCCAACAACGAGCTTGAATCAAAAGTGGCCGAAAGAACCAGGGCGCTCTCCGAAAGTGAAGAACGTTTCCGCCTGGTAGCCAGGGCTACGAACGACGCACTCTGGGACTGGAACCTGGTCACCAACGAAAACTGGTGGAACGAAACTTTCTATACCAAATTCGGCTTCACGCCATCAGAAGAGCACACAACAAGAAAATCATGGACGGAGCGCATACACCCCGCCGACAGATCAGCTGTTGAAAGCGGTATCATGAGCGCTATCAACAGCAATCAACCGCAATGGACACAGGAATACCGTTTCCGGAAAGAAAACGGCGAATACGCCAATATACTCGACCGCGGCTATATTCTACACGATGAACAGGGAACACCGTTCCGGATGCTCGGCTCCATGTTCGACATCACCGAAATCAAAAAAGCCGAACAGAAAATCGCGGGGATGAACGAAGAACTGGAGAGAAAAGTCAAGGAAAGAACGCGTGACCTGCGTGTACTGAACCAGGCGCTGGAAATCAGCAACAACGACCTGCAACAGTTCGCCTCCGTAGCATCGCACGACCTGCAGGAACCCCTCCGGAAAATCCAGATGTTCGCCAATATGCTTCAAGACGAATTCCGGAACAACCTGAACGCGCGTTTCAGCAACTACCTCGATAAAATCATCATTTCTTCCGACAGAATGAAAGCCCTGATACAGGATATCCTGAGTTATTCCAGGCTCTCCGCTGGCAATGACGCCTTTCAGTTGTCGGACGTAAATGATATAATTACCGGCATCCTGGATGATTTCGAATTGTCCATAAAGGAGAAGAGCGCCACTGTGGAAATAAGCCCCCTCCCGAAGCTGGAAATTATCCCCGGACAAATAAGGCAGGTGTTCCACAACCTCATTAGTAACGCATTAAAATTCATTCACCCTAAGCGACCGCCCGTCATCAGCATCAGTTCGGAACATATTGAAAACAAATCGTTTGACGCGCCTTCATCCCCCGATGGAAAATTCATTAAGATAATTTTTAAAGATAATGGCATAGGATTTGACTTGCACTCCGCAGGCAACATATTCAACCTCTTTCACCGCCTTCATTCCAAAGATAAATTTGAAGGAACAGGTATAGGTCTTGCCGTAGCTAAAAAAATCGTTGAGAAACACAACGGACTGATCACCGTACACAGCATAGAAAACGAAGGAACTACCTTTACAATAGTTTTACCCTGCAAACAGCAACTGATTGATTAATTGAAGTAAAACGTATGGACGTAAGAAAAAAAATATTGCTTGCAGACGACGACCTCGATGACCGTGAACTGTTTTCCCAGATATTGGAAGAACGTGAAGACGCGGTATTGCTGGAATCGGTAGAGAACGGCATTGAAGTGCTCGACTTTCTCAACCGATCAGCAGAAACCGGATCCCTGCCCGACCTGATTATAATAGATCACAACATGCCCCGGATGAACGGAAGGCAAACTTTGCAGGAAATTAAATCCGATGCACGATTCGCGAATATTCCTGTCGTCATTTACTCCACTTACAGTGACGACCATTTCGTGAATGGTTGCCTGGGAGAAGGTGCACTTCATGTAGCCACCAAACCCTTTCATTACAGGGAATACAAAAAAATAGTGGACAGCTTTATTGCGTTGCTCGACAAAAACAATTAACCATGCAGCAACATGTTCAGCAACTGCGTCGTTTCATGTTCGTGCATGATCTTATCTACCGGCGCATGTTGCAGAGCCTGTTTAGGCATATAGTCCACCACCGCAAAATCAGGTGATTGAACAATGGTGTACCCGCCTTTACTTTTCACCGCCTTTAATCCATCCACGCCATCCGCATTTGCGCCTGACAACAGGATCGCCGCCATGCGGCTGCCGAAAACATCCGCGGCGGATTCAAAACTAACGTCAATGCTAGGTCTACAATAATGAATTTTTTCGGAATAGTCGAGGGAGAAAGAATGATCTTTTTCAATCAGCAAATGGTAGTCTGCCGGCGCCAGGTAAACTGCGCCGGGTTTTAATGGTTCTTTTTCTTCCGCTTCTTTTACCGGGAACTTCGCTTTTTCCGTGAACAGGCTTGCCAGCACCGCATCATCGTATCTCTTGCGGTGTAACACCAATACCACCACGCCTTTAAAGCCCGGCTTCAGGGCAGGCAACATGGAAAGCAATACATCGATACTGCCCGCGGAACCTCCGATCATTACGAGGTCGCAACGTGGTATGGTTACCTTAAACAATTTTCCTCCAGATTTTTTCTTTGTTCTCGAGTTGCCGGTATTTTTTAGCGATGCTGGAAAAACGCACCGTTTCCTTTGCTCCAAGCGCCAGGAAACCCAGCGATTCAAGACTTTGGTCGAAGAGTTCCAATGCACGGTCCTGCAATTCTTTGTTGAAATAGATGAGTACGTTTCTGCAAAGAATGAGTTGGAATTCGTTGAAAGAACTATCGGACACCAGGTTATGCGTGGAAGCGATGATCTTCTGTCCCAGCAAATCGTGGAACTTTACCCGGTCGTAATGCGCGGTATAATACGAGGAGAAATCCAGCTTTCCACCCGACATGCGGTAGTTATCAGAATACTGCCGCATGGGCGTGGCGGAGAAGATGCCCGTTTTTAATTTACTAAGCGCATTGGGATTGATATCGGTCGCATACAATAATGATTTATGCAGCAGGTTCGCTTCCTTCAACATAATAGCCATGGAATAAACTTCTTCGCCCGTGGCGCAACCAGCGTGCCAGATCCGGATCAACGGATGCGTGGCCAGTACTGGCAGAACCTCTTCCCGTAAGGTTCTGTAAAAAAGCGGATCACGGAACATTTCCGTTACATTCACCGAAACTTCGGCCACGAAGCGGCGCAGGTATTCGGGATCACTTCTTAATTTGAAACGGAACTCCGCGAAACTGGGGAACCGGTCGAGCTGGAAAAGCCTGTTCATGCGGCGCTTGAGGGAAGCACGGGCATAATCGGAGAAATCGTACCCGTACATTTCCAGCAGGTCCTCCAACAACAGATCAATCTCAGCATCTTCCAATGTTTTCCCTTCCACGTTCCTTATTTTAAATGTTGTTGCAACAATTCCAACAGGGCATCCACATCTACGGGTTTGGAGATATAGGCGTCCGCGCCTGCGGCAAGACATTTCTCCCGGTCCCCCACCATGGCTTGCGCGGTAACCGCGATCACGGGAATGTGCGCGAACGCGTCATTTCCGCGAATCATGCTCAATAGTTCGTAGCCATCGATGTCGGGCATCATCATATCCAGCAATACCACGCTGATGTGCGGACCATTCTCCAGCAGCGCCAACGCTTCCCCGCCACCCGCGGCAGAGATGCAATGGAACTTTTTCGCCTTCAGTACGGCACTGAGCGCGAAGATGTTCCGGGCATCATCATCAACAATCAGGATAGTGTTAAGGTTCATGTATAGATCGGTTTACCATTAATCGTATAACCATACCCGTAATAAAGACAGCAGTTGGTCAATATCCACGGGTTTGGTGATATAGTCAGAAGCGCCTGCCTTGATGCACTTCTCGCGGTCGCCGGTCATGGCTTTCGCCGTTACGGCCAGGATAGGCAGGTTCTTATACCGCGGGTTCTTCCTGATGCGGGCGATGGATTCATAGCCATCCATTTCAGGCATCATCATATCCATCAGTATGATGTTTACATCGGGGTGTGCATCCAGTTGCTGCAGGGCCTCTTTGCCATCCACGGCGGAGATCACGCTCATGCCGTATTGCTCCAATGTTTTTGTGAGCGAGAAAATGTTTCGCACATCATCATCCGCCACCAGTACTTTTTTATTGCTCAGCACTTCGTTCAATCCGCCTAAGCGCATGTATTTTTTTTCTTCCGGACGACGGTGTTCTTCCACCATGTGCAGGAACAGTGACACTTCATCCAGGATACGCTGGTAAGAATGCGCCGTTTTCACCACGATGGAATCCGCATACTGACGGATGCGCAGCTCTTCGGAACGCGACAGGCTTTTTCCCGTGAACACGATGATGGGCAACTGTTCCAGTCCGGGCGTGCGCTTCACCTCATCCAGTGTATTGTAGGCATGCTTGTCGGGAACCCCCATATCCAGGATTACACAATCAATGTTGCGGCGCGTGAGCGCGTCGATGCTTTCGTTCACATCGGAACTGATCTCCGCGTTCACCTGGAAGGATTCCAGGAAATACGCCAGGGCCCGGGCATGTTTGGGATTCTCTTCCACAATCAGCACTTTCTTCGGATCGCGGGAAAGCACTTCTTCTATTTTACCGAATATCTCGTTGATTTTTTCAAACGCGACGGGTTTGTTGATGAAGTCCACAGCGCCGGTAAGCAGGCTCTCCCGTCTTACCGTATGCGAAGACATAATGTGCACCGGGATATGCCTGGTTTGCGGATTGTTCTTCAGTTCTTCCATCACTTCCCAACCGGATTTAACCGGCAACTGGATATCAAGCAAGATACCTCTTGGTTTGTAGGTGATGGCCAGCGGAACGGCTTCGTCGCCCCGAACGGAAAGCACCCCCTTGTATTTGTTCTTCCGCGCGTATTCCAATAGAGAAAAAGCGAAATTGGTGTCGTCTTCCACGATCAGGATCACATTATCGCCCGGGACGATCTGGTTTCTGTCGTCGGGAATAGCTTCCGGAATGGAGGGAGAAATATAGGGATCAACGGTGACTGTTTTTTGTTCCGCTTCCTGCTCCGGCTGTACTTCAGCAACCTTTTTCGGCGCTGGTGGCAGGGCCGCGGTCTGTGCTTTTTCCAGTGGTACATACACCACGAATTCGCTGCCCTGGTCCACATTGCTGTGCAATTGAATTTCGCCGCCCAGTAAGCGTGCCAGTTCACGACTGATGGACAGCCCCAGTCCGGTGCCGCCGTATTTCCTCCGGGTGGAGCCATCGGCCTGCTGGAAGGCTTCAAAAATAAGGTGCTGCTTCTCTTTGGGAATACCAATACCGGTATCCTTCACGGAGATGCCGATATAATTGCTTTCATCCGTGGGCCGGAACACATCCATGTGCACATAGCCCTGAGCGGTAAACTTCAACGCGTTGGAAAGCAGGTTACGCAGGATCTGCTCCAAACGCATTTTGTCCGTTTCCAATGCGGAAGGCACCCCTTGCTGTATGGTAAGTTTCAGTTCCAGTCCTTTTTCCTGGGCAACGGGCTCGAACAACGCGCGCATATCGCGTACAATATCAGAAACCGCTACCCTTCCATATTCCAGTTCCATTTTGCCCGATTCAATCTTGGAAAGATCCAATATCTCATCAATCAGGGACAGCAGTCCGTTACCCGCGCTCTGGATCACTTTGGCGTATTCCACATCTTCGGGAGAAAGATTGCCGTTGTTGTTCTCGGACATCAGCCTGGACAACAGCAGAATCGAATTGAGCGGCGTTCTCAACTCATGACTCATATTGGCCAGGAACTCAGATTTGTACTTGGTGCTCAGTTCCAGTTGTTCGGCCTTGGTCTGGATTTCCATGTTCCGTTCAGCGATCAGCATATTGCGTTCTTCCAGCAAACGTGACCTTTCCTCGAGTTCCTGGTTGGTTTGCATCAGTTCCTCCTGCTGTACTTTCAGTTCTTCTTCAGATGCCTGCAGTTTCTGGGCCTGGGCCTCGAGCTCAGTGTTCAGGTTCTCCAACTCACTGTGTTGCGACTGCAGTTCCTCGGCCTGCGACTGCGTTTCTTCCAACAGTTCCTGCAAGCGTTGCCTGTTTTGCGCTGAAGCGATAGCAGTGCCAAGATCTTCCGCGATTGCTTCGAGGAAGGATAAGGTTCTTTCGGAGAACGGATGAACCGAACCCAGTTCCAACACGCCTTTGATATGATAACCCTGCTTCAGCGGGACCAATACGATATTCTTCGGCTTTACATCACCGGTAGCGAAACTCACCGCTACCTGTTCTTCGGGTATGGCTTCGAGTAATATTCTTTCGCCGGTGCGCGCGGCCTGCCCCACCATGCCTTCTCCTACATGATACACGGCGCGCGAACTGTTTTCATGGTAAGCGTAACCCGCGTAAAAATGCAGGCTTTCCCTTTCCTTTACGTACAATGCACCCACCTGGCTGCCGGTATACAGCGCCACATACTCCACGATCCTGTCGGAAAGCGCTTCCAGCATTTCTTCAGCAATCATGGTATTGTTCATCTTCGCGATACCGGTTTGCACCCATTCGTTATCGGAAATCCGTTTGAAGGATGTTTCCAGCGAAGCGGCCATTTTGTTGAGGTTGCCCGCGAGTGTACCGAGGTTGTCTCCCGCAGCGTCACTTACCCGGACGGAATAATCTCCGGCGCTCACCTTGTCGGCGATGGCGCGTATGGATTCAATCCGGTCCTGTATTTCCTGGTCCTTGTCCTGAAGGGCTTTCTGTAGAATGATCCTTTGGTCGAAATCGGCTTTCACCCTTGCATAGAACATAATGGTGATGAGCAAGGCCAGTATTGCGGCCACCACGATCACCACCGGCGTGTAACCGGCGAGGCGGTTCATTTCTTTGGTGCGCTCCTGCAACAATTCCTGCTCGCGCCGTTCCATGATCTCCACTTCGGTGCGGGCGGCATCCATGTATTCTTTCCCTTTTCTGAGGTCATCCACCGAAACGGTTACCCCATTTTTTTTATTCCGGATCAGTTGCTCCAGCATTTTCATCCTGCTTTTCACCAGGCCGGCCAACGCTTCCACGCTTTGTTGCTGCAACGGGTTGTCGCTGGTGGTTACGCGTACCTCATCCAACTGGTTCAGCAATTGATCGTAAGTGCCTTTAAAAGGTTCCAGAAAAGTTTCCTCTCCTGTAAGCAGGTAGCCGCGTTGTGCAGTTTCCGCGTCTTTCAGCACAGAAGGGATCACCTCAAGTTTTTTGATCACTTCATTGGTATGGTTCACCAGGCGCGCGCTTTCGAGCAGGTTGGTGATGCTGAGGTAAGAAGCAATAGAGCTCACGATGAGCAGCAGCAGTGAAAGGCCAAAACCGATGAGTAAGTTGCGCTGAAAAGTAGCTTTTGCGAATTGCATATACTGGTTTAGTTGCGTTTTTGGGATAATGGCAGGATAAGGGTGAAGGTGGCACCATGGTGTTCAAGGCCATTCGCCCATACAAACCCATTGTGTTTCTCCACGATCTTCTTTACGATGGCAAGCCCGATGCCCGTTCCATCATAAGTGGCGCGAGGATTCAGCCGCTGGAAAATGGTGAATATTTTTTCGGAATAGATGTCTTCAAAACCTATCCCGTTATCCGCGATGGTAATCCGGCAGAAATCCCCGTTTTCATCCGCCGGGGCACCGGGCTCCGTTGAAGCGGTTCTTTCTCCATTAATGCTGATAACAGGAGTCCGTTCAGAATGACAGAATTTCAAGGCATTGGAAAGAATGTTCTGTAATGCCTGCCTGATTTGGCCTGGAATAGCTTCTATGGAAGGAATATCATTCAGTTTCACCTTCGCTCTTTTTTCTTCAATGGTGAGTTCAAGATCGGTGAGCACTTCGCGTACCATCGCGTTCATGTCCACTTTTTCAAATTGTCCGGAAACGGACAATCCCGAGTGCATGAGGAGGTCGTTGATAAGGTTCGACATCCGTTGGGAGGAAGAAAGTATCCTGTTCATATAAGACAGTGCCTCTTCATTGTCGCCGAGGAACTTGTCCCGCACCATATTGCTGAACACATGTATTTTCCGGAGGGGCTCCTGGAGGTCGTGAGACGCTACAGAAGCGAATTGTTGCAGGTCGTGGTTGCGCGCTTCCAGTTCGCGGTTCATCAGTTCCAGTTCCCGTGTACGGTCGGAAACCCTTTGTTCCAGGTTGGCCGCAGCCATACGGAGCGCTTCATGCGCGGCATTCAGTTGTTTAGACTGTTCGTATAACCTGTAAAAAGTTTTCACTTTCATCAGCAGGATATCCGGGTCGAATGGTTTGGTGAGGTAATCCATTCCCCCGGAAGCATATCCTTTGGTAACGAAACGCTTTTCTGTATTTACCGCGGAAAGAAAAATAATGGGAATATCACGCGCTTTGTTGATGGAGGTGATGGATTCGGCTACTTCAAAACCATCCATGCCCGGCATTTGCACGTCCAGGATAACAAGGGAGTAATCATTCTTCAATATTTTCTTCAATGCTTCTTCGCCCGAACTTGCGGTATCGGTATCGAAACGGTTCAGGTGCAGCAGGCGTTGCAGGGAGAAAATATTTTCCTGGTTGTCGTCCACAATCAGAATCATGTTTCAAATATAACCGAAGGGGGTGAATATGAAAGAAATCCGCTCATGTTCCTGCCACATTTTGCAGGCATGTTAATTGCAAAGCAGAATGAGTTCTTCCATAGAAACGCTTAGTAGCTACAGGAACAACTCCTTCAGGATAATATAACAGCCCATCACCAGCACGAACCAGCCGAATCCCTTTTTCAGTTTGTGCCCCGGAATCGTCTTCGAAAGCATCCCTCCCGTAATGATACCCGCCATGGCGATGGCAGTGATGAGCAGCAGGAATTGCCAATTCAAGGTATAATGTCCGAGATCGCCCAGGAAACCGATCAGAGAATTCACGGCTATGATGAACAACGAGGTGCCCACGGCTTCTTTCATCGACAAACGAAGGAAAATGACCAGCGCCGGAATGATGAGAAAGCCCCCGCCCGCCCCCAGGAATCCGGTCACCAATCCAATGCCGATGCCATATAGAATCAATATGCCAAAAGCGCCTTCGCTTTTTTCACCGGGCGCCCGTTCTTTCAATCCTTTACTGGTGAGCATGGAGATAGAAGCGGCCAGCATCAGGATCGCGAAAAGTACCATGGTAAGCAGGGAACGGGTAACCACGAAATCGCCGATATTGAACAATTCCTGCGGCACCAGTGGCAGCAGGAACCGGCGTGTAATAAATACCGTGAATGGGGAAACAATTCCCAGCGGCAGCGCCAGGCTGATGCTTGCGTAACCTTTGCGGTAATTGCTGTACGCTCCTGCCAGACTGGTAACGCCAACAATAAAGAGCGAATAAGAAGTGGCCAGCGTGGGATCAATATGAAAAATATACACGAGTACCGGGATCGTAAGGATTGACCCTCCGCCTCCTATGAGTCCGAGTGAAATACCTATTAAAGCCGCCGCTATATAACCCAATATTTCCATGCGCCTGAATTAGGACCCAAAAGTTGGAAAAATACCGCACTCTTTCCCAAACGAATAAACACACACCCCGTTTTACTGTACCTGCTGGCACTTTTGTTGTAAAACTCCCTGTAAAAGATTACTATGAAGTTAGCTTTTCTACACCTTGCTATTGGCTCAGCTCTTTGTTTTGCGGCCTGCAATTCAGCGCCGAAACCGGAAGAACCGGCCAACGACCTTCAATCCGCGGTGGACGTGGTGGAACTTCCCGAGCCATTCGCCACAAAATCAGCCAACAATTTCAGTAAAGTGATTGGCTGGCCAGCGGAAAAAACACCTTTCGCGCCGGAAGGCTTTACCGTAAAAAAGTTCGCGGGCGACCTGATGAATCCCCGCATGATCTATGTAGCGAAGAACGGAGATATTTTCGTGGCGGAATCCAATACAGAAGTGAAAGGTGTGAAAAAGGTGGCGGCCGAAATCAGCGGCAAAGCGAAATCCATGAAAACAGGAAACAGCGCCAACCAGATCAGGTTGCTGCGCGATAAGGATGGCGATGGTGTTGCAGAATCCTCCTCCGTTTTTTTAGCCGGTCTCAACCAGCCCTTCGGCATGCTGATCCTGGATGGTCATTTTTATGTGGCGAACACGGATGGCATCGTAAGGTATCCTTATAAAGAAGGAGATTCGGTGATCAGCGCCAAGGGTACTACAATCGCCGCGCTCCCCGCCGGAGGCTACAACAACCACTGGACGAGGAACCTCATCGCCAACGCCGACGGCTCCAAAATATATGTATCGGTGGGAAGCGCCAGCAATGTGGCCGAACATGGCATGAAGGAGGAAGAACGCCGTGCCGCTATCCTGGAAATGAATCCTGATGGCAGTGGAGAGAAAATATACGCCAGCGGTTTAAGAAATCCCGTGGGCATGGACTGGGCCCCCGGCACCAATGTGCTCTGGACCGCGGTAAACGAAAGGGATGGATTAGGAGATGAACTCGTTCCGGATTATCTGGCCGGCGTACAGCCCGGAGGATTCTACGGATGGCCGTGGTTGTATTTCGGCGACAAAGTGGATCCGCGTTTGGAAGAAGAAGCCAAAACCCTGAATAAAACGGCCCTGGTACCCGATGTAGCCCTGGGTTCACATACCGCTTCTCTCGGACTTGCCTTCTACAAAGCAGGAAACTTCCCTGAAAAATATAAGAATGGTGCATTCATAGGACAACATGGTTCCTGGAACCGCTCGCAACTGTCGGGCTACAAAGTGGTGTTTGTACCGTTCTCCAATGGAAAACCATCCGGCAATCCGGAAGATTTTCTTACGGGGTTCATTGGCGATGCCTCCAAAAGCGAGGTGTACGGAAGACCCGTTGGCGTTGCGTTTAGCGCCAATGGCGGACTCTTAGTGGCCGATGATGCCGGGAATACTATCTGGCACGTGAGCAAACAGTAAGTCCTTATTTGGCACGTGCATACTGATTGGGCCATGAAATATCGTGGCCCAATTCTTTTGCCGCTTCCAGCGGGAAATAGGGATTACGCAAAAGTTCTCTTGCCATCAGGACAATGTCCGCCGCACCCGAGGTAATGATTTCCTCCGCCTGCTGCGCACCAGTGATCAAGCCTACCGCACCGGTGGCTATCCCTGTTTCTTTCCGGATGCGTTGGGCAAAAGGAACCTGGTACCCCGGCTCTACCGTGATCTTCTGTTCGCGGCTGTTGCCGCCAGATGATACATCAATAAGATCAACACCTTTTTCCCGGAGTATTTTGCACAGGGCAACTGAATCTTCCATGTTCCAGCCATCCGGGGTCCACTCTGTGGCGGATATGCGAACGAACAATGGCAGCTGCGCGGGCCACACTGTTTGTACCGCCGTGATGATTTCCAGCAGGAAACGGATTCTGTTTTCGAAGCTGCCGCCATATTGGTCCTCCCGCTTATTGCTTGCCGGAGAAAGGAACTGGTTAATAAGGTAACCATGCGCGGCATGGAGTTCAAGTACTTCGTAACCACCAATTACAGCGCGTAAGGCCGCTTCCCTGAAACTTTGGATCATCTTATGCACTTCTTCGGTTGAAAGCGCGTGCGGAACGCGTTCTTCGGGCCTGAAGGCGATAGCCGAAGGCGCTACGGTTTCCCAGCTGCCCTGCTCCAATTCTAACTGCCGTCCACCTTCCCAGGGCACTGCTGCACTGGATTTTCTGCCCGCATGGGCCAATTGAATGCCGGGGACGGCTCCCTGTTGTTTTATGAAAGCGGTGATCTCTTTCAGTTTTTCCACCTGCGCATCGTTCCATATACCCAGACAACCATTGGAAATACGTCCATCCGCTGAAACGGCGGTCGCTTCCTGGATCACCAACCCCGCTCCGCCTACCGCGCGGCTTCCGAGGTGCACCAGGTGCCAGTTGCTGGCCAGTCCTTCCACCGCGGAATACTGGCACATGGGAGATACCGCGATCCTGTTGCGGAACGTAATGCTTTTAATGGTATAAGGTGAAAAAAGATGCATATCAGTTTGTTGTTGTATTATAAAATTTCGACCGATCCGAAGGCGCCTGCTTCATAATCTTCAAAAGCCTGCATGATTTCCTCCTGCGTATTCATCACAAAAGGACCATGGGAAACAACGGGCTCTCCCAACGGCGTGGCGTGACCGAAAATAAGGATCACTTCGTTGCCCGCTGATATATTTATTTTTTCTTCTGACAATTCAAACTCCACCAGGTCGTGCATCTCCGCCTGTTTACCATTCACTTCCACGCTACCGCGCACCACATACAGGAATATGTTCCTTCCGGCTGGCACCATGGTGGTCCACTTCGCACCTTGCTTCAACTTCACCAGAGAAAGAAATACATCGGTAAGCGGTTGTACGGCACCGTGATTCCCTTCCCATACGCCTGCGATCAGTTCCAAAGTTCCGGCGTCCTCCGGTAAAGTGAACACCGGCATCTCATCGGCCTGCACACCTTTGTAGAAGGGATCGGTCATTTTATGCTTCCGGGGCAAGTTGAGCCAGAGCTGTAATATTTCCAGCTTTCCGCCTTCTTTTTTAAACTGAGGCGAGGATACTTCCGTGTGTATCAATCCCTTCCCCGCGGTCATCCACTGGATACCACCGGAATTGATCACGCTTTTATGACCGCCATTGTCGGCGTGGGCCACATCACCATCAATGATAAAAGTGACCGTTTCCATCCCCCTGTGCGGGTGCGGGCCGAAAGGCAATCCATTGTTGTTGGACGGATATACCTGCGGGCCATGATGGTTGAGGAACAGGAATGGATCAATATATTCCACTGAGCGCGTGGGCAGCGCACGAAAAGTGATCAGGTCATGTACATGCGCCGGAAGGGCGCGGTGAATTTTCCGAATAGGTCGCATACGCAAATTTAATGTTCAAACACCATTTAAAACGCCGGAGAACTGTTAAAGGTTGAAGGAATGAAAGTACAAATTTTGAATTTCAATGCAGGAGTTTGAACTTGTAGCTCCAACTGATCATCTTAAAACTAGTTTCTTGGTAAATTATACGGATAGAATAAAAGAACTGGAAGCTGCGCGGAAGGTGCTGAAAAACAAAAAGAACCGAATTTCCCTTGCCCGTTTGGTGAGTCTGGCAGCCGCTTTCTACCTGGCATGGACTGCTTACCCGCAGGGACTCGGCTATTCGTTGTTGTTTTTCACGGTATGCTTTGGCATCTTCCTGAAACTCGTGGCCGTATCAGCGGATATCCAGCAACAGATCAAAATTCTGGACCACCTGATTTTTATCAATGAAGAAGAACTTTTAATCGCCGCGCACCAATTCCACCACCGGAAAAATGGCGCGGCGCATTTACCGGAGCAACACCCTTATGCCCACGACCTGGATCTTTTCGGCAGGGCATCCCTATTTCAATACATTCAGCGCACCAGTTCGGAGCAGGGTGATGCTTTACTCGCCGCCTGGCTGCTTGCGCCCGCCACACCGGAAGCCATAATGAACAGGCAGGGCGCGATCCGTGAACTTGCGGAAAAAACACCGTTCCGGCAGGAGCTACAGGCTTTGGGTATGCTGGACCCCATCACATTTGCTACAGAAGATAAGATCAATTCCTTCCTGCGCATACCACCTTCTGCATTTACATTGGGGGCCTGGAAATACATCCGTTTCGCAGGTCCGGCTATGATGTGCACGTTATTGGTATTACATATTTACGGCACACTTGCGGCACCCGGCTTTTACCTGTCGGTACTCATCGGTCTGCTGTTCACCGGATGGATATCCAAACAGGCGATGCCTTTCTACCTGCAGCTCAACCGTATTTCGGCAGAAATGGAAACCCTTTCCGTTACCTTGAAACATATTGAGGGAACCCAGTTCCAGCATCCCCACCTTCGTGACCTGCAACAATCCATGCAAAGCGGGAACATCCCGGCTTCCGGCGCGGTAAAGCAGTTCCGGGGCATCTTAGATAAAATGGATATCCGGTTGAATCCACTGGTGTTTATCCCACTCAACATCTTCCTGTTCTGGGACCTTCAGCAGTTGTTCGCACTGGAAAACTGGCGGCAACGGTATCCCACAGGTGTTTCCACCTGGCTGAAAGTAATCGCGGAAATGGAAGCGCTGCAATCGCTGTCTACCCTCCATGTAAACCACCCCGAATGGGCATTTCCTGAACTGGTTCCCGAACACGGCAGCTTCCTTTCCTCCCAACTCGCGCACCCGTTGATACCCGCCGGAAAGCGTGTAGCCAGCAGTTTTTCTACTGAAGGAACGCCGCATATCTCCCTCATTACCGGCTCCAATATGGCAGGCAAAAGCACCTTCCTGCGCAGCATAGGCGTAAATACAGTACTGGCCATGGCCGGAGCGCCCGTTTGCGCGGAACAACTCACGTTATCGCCCATGCGCATCATGAGCAGTATGCGCATCGCCGATAACCTGGAAGAAAGCACCTCCACTTTTTATGCTGAACTGAAGAAACTAAAGGCCATCATTACCGAAGTAAGAAAGAAAGAAAAAGTGTTCCTCCTGCTGGATGAAATACTACGCGGCACCAACTCCCACGACCGTCATACCGGCTCTGCCGCGCTCATTCACCAACTCATCAGGGAACATGCCGTTGCCGTGATCGCCACGCATGACCTGGAGCTGGCATTCATGAAAGACATTTCACCGGAGCAGCTGAGGAATTACCATTTCGATGTGCAGGTTCAGGGAGAAGAGTTGTATTTCGATTATGCGTTGAAAGAAGGGGTATGCAGGAGCATGAATGCTTCGGTGCTGATGAAGAAGATTGGGATAGAGATGTGATTTTTTTCACGCAACTGCTTTGTGCTTCGCACCTCGCAGACGCAAGGGAGCAAGGACGCAAGGGGCGGTTCAGGTGCTGCTGGTTAGGGAATGGATTTTCTAGCAACGGCGCGAAGACGCAATGCGGCTGTTTATTGACTGGAGGCTTATTTTATGGGTGATTTTTTATGTTGAAGAAGTTAAGAAAGAGATTTTTTCCTCTCGCAAAGGCGCAAAGGCGCAAAGGGCACTACCAAAATGCAAGACAGCTGGCCGCAATTAAATAAAAAGAATGCAAACCAAGATCTACGTTGCGCCTCCGCGCCGTTGCGAGAAACATAAACACCCCTCAATAGCAACTGCTCCCCAACCAACTAACGCCTTGCGTCCTTGCTCCCTTGCGTCTCGTATGTTTGTGTTGTTGTAATAATTTAGCTTAATCAATGTGAAAAGTCAGGGAACCCAAA
>NZ_JAMDLG010000001.1:250000-251788 GCF_023721715.1 Parasegetibacter sp. NRK P23 | reverse complement strand
CCATTGGGGAGACTTTTTTTGTTTGAGTATTTCGCGCGACTGCTTTGTTGATTTTCGTTTCGTACTGCAGTTTTTTTCCCGCAACTGCTTCGCGCTTTGCAGTTAACTACTTTTTTTCACGCGAAGAAACACTGCTTCGTGCCTCGCAGGAGCAAGGACGCGAGAAGCGGTTGAGGTTTGGAGGCTGCTGGGGAGTGGGAGTTCGTTTTGGAGGGATATTTTCTCGCAACGGCGCAGAGACGCAACGTGGCTGTTTTATTGGAACTGGTTGATTAAGGTGTGAGTGTCGTTTCGGGGCTGCTGCCAGGTAGTTTGCGCCTTTCTGTTCCCGCGGCTATTTATATGTATCATAACAGTTTTCAGGATGGCTTAATTCAAGAGTTGATTTAAAGCGGCATAAATTATCCCCCATTTAAAGAAACATAAAACTTTTACATGTAAGGTAAACATACCTCTCTGTGGCACTACCGGCCTGCCCAGTACTTAAGGCTTTGCGCCGTAGCGTCGTTGCGAGAAAATATCCCTCATCCCCAAACAAGCTCACCTAGCTCTTCAAAACCTCAACCGCCTCCTGCGTCCTTGCTCCTGCGAGGCACGAAGCAGTGTGTCTTCGCATGAAAAAAAGCAGTACGCTGCGAAGAGCAAAGCAGCTACGAGAAAAAAAATATCTAATGCGAAGAGGTAAAAGTGAGCATTTTGCTAACACGCCCGCGTGAACACGACACAAAAGAAAAAGCTGTTAGTGCAATAACTTCCCCTTCCGGCAGGCACAAAAAAAAAGCCCCGTTTTACAACGAGGCTTTCAATGAATATGGCAGCTACCTACTCTCCCGCATTGTGGTGCAGTACCATCGGCCATGAGGGGCTTAACTTCTCTGTTCGGAATGGGAAGAGGTGAACACCCTCGGAATAACCACCATAAGAAGATGGTCTCTTACGAGACAATAATGTACATATTGGGAAAGTTATAAACCAAACAAGAAAACAATAAAAAATTAAAGCTTACGGGCAATTAGTACTACTCGGCTTTGATGTTACCACCTTTACACCTGTAGCCTATCAACGTGGTAGTCTTCCACGACCCTTAAAAGTAAACTCATCTTGAGGTAGGTTTCACGCTTAGATGCTTTCAGCGTTTATCCTTTCCGTACATAGCTACTCAGCACTGCACCTGGCGGCACAACTGATTCACCAGCGGTACGTACGACCCGGTCCTCTCGTACTAAGGTCACGTCCTCTCAATTTACTAACGCCCATCACAGATAGGGACCGAACTGTCTTGCGACGTTCTGAACCCAGTTCACGTGCCACTTTAATCGGCGAACAGCCGAACCCTTGGGACCTTCTCCAGCCCCAGGATGTGACGAACCGACATCGAGGTGCCAAACCTCCCCGTCGATATGAGCTCTTGGGGGAGATCAGCCTGTTATCCCCAGAGTACCTTTTATCCTTTGAGCGATGGCCCTTCCATACAGAACCACCGGATCACTTTAGCCTGCTTTCGCACCTGCTCGGCATGTACGCCTCACAGTCAAGCTCCCTTTTACTAATGCGCTCTCCGTACGATTACCAACCGTACTGAGGGAACCTTTGCGAGCCTCCGTTACTTTTTAGGAGGCGACCACCCCAGTCAAACTACCCACCATGCAATGTCCCCTTCTCAGGGTTAGATTCTAAATAACAGAAGGTTGGTATTTCAACGATGACTCCACAACCCCTGGCGAGGCCGCTTCATAGTCTCCCAACTATCCTACACATCTGTGACTCAAAAACAATGCAAAGTTGTAG